>DASSXE010000348.1:0-3745 GCA_035704125.1 Arthrobacter sp. | reverse complement strand
GACGATCCGCTGGGCCAGGCCCTCGACGACGGCGGTCTTGCCGACGCCGGGCTCGCCGATGATGACCGGGTTGTTCTTGGTGCGGCGGCTGAGCACCTGGATAATCCGTCGGATCTCGGCGTCGCGGCCGATCACCGGGTCAAGCTTGCCGGAGCGCGCGATCGCGGTCAGGTCGGTGCCGAACTTCTCCAGCGCCTGGAAGGTGTTCTCCGGGTCCGCATTGTCCACCTTGCGGTCGCCGCGGACCCCGGGCAGGGCCGCGAGCAGCGCCTCGCGCGAGGCGCCGGCGTCGCGCAGCAGCCGTCCGGTGGCATCGCTGGTTCCCGAAAGGCCCAGGAGCAGGACCTCGTTGGACACGAAAGTATCGCCCAGCCGGTCAGCCTCCTCCTTGGCATTCTGGATGGCCTGCAGCGCGGGGCGGGACAGCTGTGCCTGCTGGCTGGAGCCGCCGGAGGTGGCCGGCAGGGCCTTGATGGCGGTGCTCGCCTGGACGCTGACGGAATCCGGGTCGGCGCCCGTGGCGCGCAGGAGCGCGACGGCGACGCCATCGCGCTGGTCCATCAGTGCCTTGAGGATGTGGGCCGGTTCCACCTGCGGATTGCCGGCCGTCGAGGCGTTCATGGCCGCGGCCGAAAGGGCCTCCTGGCTCTTGGTGGTGAATTTGACGTCCAAAGAGAGCTCCTTCCGGGGTAGGACTACGACTAAGTTGAGTCTATCTCGCTCAACTTTGTCTCTGGTCCCTTTGGCTCCATGTTTGCCCACGGCGAAACTGCTGTCTAGGGGCGGGCTTCCCGCACCCGAGCGACTTGCGGCGCCGAGGCTGCGCCGGGGCACAAAAAAGCGATCCGGCTGCCGGCTCCCCCAAGGAGCCGACCACCGGATCGAATAACTGCTACAAACAGAGTGTGTCATACACATGACAAAGTTGTCACATGTCCCGACGGCGTGTTTCAGCCCGCGTCGGTACGCTGGGACCCATGGATCAGACTCCCGCACCAGAGCACGGCACCCGCAGCGTTTTCCTCGACAAGGAGCACCCGGCAGCGTGGCGGGCCCTCAACGGCCTGGGCCTCAAGGCCAAGGAAGCGGCCACGGAAGCCGGGCTGGACCAGACGCTGATCGAACTGCTGAACGTGCGGATCTCACAGATCAACGGCTGCGCTTTCTGCCTGGACATGCATGTGGGCGACGCCGTCAAGAACGGCGAATCGGCCCAGCGCCTGGCGGTCCTGCCGGCCTGGCGGGACACGGACCTCTTCAGTGCCAAGGAACAGGCGGCGCTGATGCTCGCGGAGGCGATCACCAACATCTCAGACCAGGCCGCCCGGGAACACGAGGGCCGGCTGGCCCGGAAGCACCTCAGCGAGGCCGAATTCTCCGCAATCAGCTGGCTGGCGATCACGATGAACGCCTTCAACCGCGTCTCGATCGTCAGCCAGCACCCGGTGCGGGACAAGGCTCGGTAGGCCGCCAGCCCGGACTAGCGCGGCGCCGTCGCCCCCGTTACGGGATCAGCCGGTCCGCCCGGAACCTGTCGAAGAGGCCGGTGAAGGAGTCCACGGTCCGGCGGTACCCGGTGAAGCCTGCCAGCCGGCTTTTGCTCATGTCCGCCAGCACCTCGATGTTGCGGCCCAGGTCGCCATCGGTGTGCCACCACGAGGAGACGCGCGACAGGTCCGTCTCGGCCAGGCCGTGCCGGGCCGCCAGCTCCGTCCAGGAGCCCTCCATCCCCGCCATCTGGACCTCCAGCGGACGCGGTTTACCCTCAAAAGCAACCGGCTCGACGCCGAAGTAGGCCGCGAGGCGCGGCCACATCCAGCGCCAGCGGAACACGTCGCCGTTGACGACGTTGTACGCCTGGTTGCCGGCGCCCTCCGCCGTCGCCGCCCAGAGCATGTGCTCTGCCAGCAACCCGCTGTCCGTCATGTCGGTCAGGCTGTTCCACTGGGTTTCCGAGCCCGGGAAGATGAACGGCTGGTTCAGTTCCTTGCAGATCGAGGCCTGGACCGCGAGGGTGAGGCCCATGTTCATCGCGTTGCCCACCGCGTGGCCGATGACCGTGTGGGCACGGTGCACGGACCAGGTGAAGCCCTGCCGTTCCGCCGCGGCCCAGAGTTCATCCTCCTGGGCGTAGTAGAAGTTGGGGGCCGGCAGCCGCGGCTCTTCCTCGTGGAAGGGCGTATCCGGCATCTCCCCCGCGGCGTAGGCCTCGAACGGGCCCAGGTAATGCTTCAGTCCGGTCATCAGGGCGACGTGCTCGACGGGGCTGTGGGCGACGGCGGCCAGCAGGTTCCGCAGCAGCGCGGCGTTGACCCGGATGTTCTCCTGCTCCGTGTCCTGCCGGGACCAGGCCGTGAAGAACACGTGGGTCGGCTTTTCCGCACCCAGCGCCGCGGCCAGGCTTTCCGGCGAGCCGAGGTCCGCGGCGACGGAACGCACGCCCTGGATTGCCGCGCCGCCGCGGGTGAGGGCCAGGACGTCCCAGCCCGTTCCGGCGAGGAGGCTGACAAGCGCGGAGCCGGCGATGCCGCTGGCTCCGACCACCAGCGCGGTTCGGCCTTGGCCAAGGTCAGAGTGGTGCACGGTATTCCTCCTGGTTGCGGGTGGGGACCCTTTCCACCCTAGGCCCGGGCGGGCTCCTGCGGTGACCACGCCGGCTGCCCGGGCCCCGGCGTGGGCGGCGGCTACGCCGGGTAGATCGAGACGGCGGCCGCCTTGACCACGAAATACACCCTCGCCCCCGGGGCCAGGGACAGGTCCGCCGACGCCGCAGGGGTGACATCGGCCGAGAGGTCCCCGGCCCGCACCCGGATCTGGTCGCCGTGCGGCTCAAGGTCGGTGACGGTGACCGGAACGGCGTTCCGCGGGCTCCCGTGCGGGAGATCGAGGAAGACGGAAACGGCCGACGGCGGGAACGCCGCCACGCCTTCCTGGCCGGGAACTGCCGGGTCGTCATGCCGGCCGGCGAGCTCCAGCCCCGCAACGGGGCCCGCGGCGAAGGTCCGAAGTCCGGTGGCCGTGACGGTCCCCGGGACGAGGTTCAGTCCGGCCAGCCCAGCGGCGAACCTGCTGCGCGGCCGCTGCAGCACCTCGCGGGTGGGGCCGTGCTCCACGATCCGTCCGGCGTCGAGGACCACCACCCGGTCCGCCAGCATGTAGGCGTCCAGGACGTCGTGCGTGACGATGATGGCCCGGCGGCCGACCAGCACCCGTTTGAGCAGCCGCCGCAGCAGGGGAGCCGCGTGGACGTCCAGCGCCGCCATCGGCTCATCGAGCAGCAGCAGCCCCGGGTCGGCGGCGAGGGCCCGGGCCACGGCCACCCGCTGCGCCTGCCCGCCGGATAGTTCCCCGGGCCGGCGGCCGGCGAGGTCCGCGGCGTCGACCTCCGCCAGCCAATGCCGCGCCGTGTCCCGGGCCTGGGCGCGCCCGGCCCCGGAGCTACGCGGGCCGAAGGCCACATTCTCCAGCGCCGTCAGGTGCGGGAACAGCAGTGGCTCCTGCGCCAACAGGGCGGTGCCGCGGCGGTGCGGCGGCGTCCACCGCGGGCGCCCCGGGCCGAGTTCGAAGAGCGTCCGGCCGTCCAGCTCGGCGCGGCCGGCGTCCGGGCGGAGCAGGCCGGCGGTGACGGAGAGCAGGGTGGATGTCCCCGCGCCGTTGGGGCCGAGCACCGCCACCGTCTCGGCAGGGCCCAGGCTCAGCGCCACGTCCAGGCCGCGGTCCGCGACCACGGCCTCCAGCGAGAACG
>DASSXE010000326.1:0-2654 GCA_035704125.1 Arthrobacter sp. | reverse complement strand
CAACGAGGTGTCCGTGCCGCCCGCCGGAGCGGAGCCGGACTGAGTCGTAGAGGCCGACCCGCAGCCGGCCAAGGCTAGTCCTGTGGCTGCGATGAGACCGATGAGGGAGAGTCGAGTGCGCTTCATGGTGGTCCTTCGTCGGGGAGCCGGCAAGGGCTCAGCAGCTTGCCGCGGGGCGGCGTTCTTACTTGCGACGATAGCAAGATCGCCCATCGATGGAAGACCCCAAATGACGGCGTATGACGGGCCGCCATGAGACCGGGTTGACGAATGACCGGTTCGGTGGTGCGGGTCAGGACCTGTGGCCTCTCTCGCCGCGGCCTGCGTGGTCCTGCTGATCACCGGCGCCGACTACGTGCTGGCTGCCCGGATGGCGCGCGGGAGTTCGACGCCGGACAGCGTGCGGGCCGCCGCGGCCTAGGTTCCGGCGGGCAAACCTGCCAGGAAATCCTCGGCGAAGCGCCGGACGCCGTCCCACTCCGTGTAGACGTAGTCGCGGGTCAGATCCGTGTCCGGGGAACCCTGGCGGCCGGCGATCCTCTTCATCATGTGCCGTTTGAAGAACCCGTACTGCGTGTAGAGCAGCGCTCCTGCGAACAGGGCGACGTGCGCGGGGCGCCAGCCGGTTTCCTGCTCGAATTTCTCCACGAAGCCTTCGGCCCGTTCCTCGTCACCGACCACGGCCAGGCTGACCGAGAACAACGCCGAGGGCAGGCGCTCCAGCGCAGCCTTGTTCGCCTTCACGAACTCGGTAACGCAGTCCTCGTGCTTGCCCATGTGCACCGAGGCGCCCACGATGACGCCGTCACAATCCGGCGGAAGCGCGCCGTCGGACGTTTGAAGATCCGCTGTCCGCGCTTTGTGGCCGTGTTCCTGGATCACGTAGGCGAGGTATTCGGCGATCCGGGCGGTCTGGCCTTCAACGGTTCCGAACGGGAGATAGATGATGCCCATGACTTACGGTGCCCTCGAGCGGGAGCGCCGGGCTAGGGCCTTACGCCCCCGCGAAGCTCTTGACGACGGCGCCCGGACAGCATGTGATGGACAGGACTGACCCGCCCGGACCATCCCGGTGCCCGACGCCCGCCGTCCGGCACGCTGAAAGGACAACGAATGTCCCTGCTCGACTCCGCCCTCTGGGAGGGCAAGATTTTCCTCAACGGTTGGCGCTCCGGCGGTGGGGGCGCCAGCCCCGCCGTCGAACCGGCCACCGGCGGGCAGCTGGGCAGCTACGGCCTCGCCTCGGTGGCGGATGTCCGCGAGGCCGCCACCGCCGCGGCGAAGGCACAGAAGGAATGGGCTGCCCGCAATCCGGAGGACCGGGCCGCCGTCCTGCGCCGCGCCGGCCAGCTCTGGGAGGAGCACGCCGCCGAGATCCAGAACTGGATCGTCCGCGAATCCGGCGGCATCCCGCCCAAGGCCGCGCTGGAAACGCACATCGCCGCGAACGAATGCTACGAGGCCTCCGCGCTGCCCTCGCTGCCGGCCGGCGACGTGCTGACCTCCAACGAAAACCGCTGGTCCTTCGCCCGGCGCCGGCCTGCCGGCGTCGTCTCCGTCATCGCGCCGTTCAACTTCCCGCTGATCCTCTCCATCCGCGCCGTCGCCCCGGCCCTGGCGCTGGGCAACGCTGTGCTGCTCAAGCCGGACCCACGGACCACGGTCTGCGGTGGCGTGAGCGTGATTCGGATCTTCGAAGAGGCCGGGCTGCCCCCGGGCCTGCTCTCGCTGCTGCCCGGCGGCGCGGAGATCGGTGCCGCGGTCGTCGAAGCCGAGGAGGTGCGTGTCATCGCCTTCACCGGTTCGACGGCGGCAGGCCGGAAGATCGGCGAGACGGCCGGCCGGCTGCTCAAGCGCGCCCACCTGGAACTGGGCGGCAACAACGCCCTGATCGTGCTGCCCGGCGCCGACATTGCCAGGGCCGCCTCGGCCGCGGCGTTCGGGTCGTTCATGCACCAGGGCCAGATCTGCATGGCCGCGGGCCGGCATATCGTCCACGAGGACATCTACGACGAGTACGTCGCCGCGCTGTCCGAGAAGGCCAACCACCTGCCGGTGGGTGATCCGAAGTCCGGCACCGTGGCCCTCGGCCCGGTGATCGACGAGCGGCAGCTGCAGCGGGTGGACGGGATTGTCCAGGACGCGGTGCGGGCCGGCGCCACGCTGGCGGCCGGCGGCACCCACGACGGGCGGTTCTACCAGCCCGCCGTGCTGGTGGACCTGGACACGGACAGCCCGGCCTGGAAGGACGAGATCTTCGGCCCGGTGGCCCCGGTGATGAAGTTCGCCACGGTGGATGAGGCCGTGGCCCTGGCCAACGACAACGAGTACGGGCTCTCCATCGGCATCCTGGGCGACGTGGGCCTGGCGATGACCATCGCCGACCGGCTGGACTCCGGAAAGGTCCACATCAACGAACAGACCGTCTCCGACGAGGCCAACTCCCCTTTCGGCGGCACGAAGAACTCCGGCAACGGCTCACGGATCGGTGGCCATCACGCCAACATGGAGTCCTTCACCGAGATCCAGTGGCTCACCATACGGCCGGACATCGCGCCGTACCCCTTCTAGGACCGGGTCAGGACCGGGTCAGGGCCGGGCCGCCTGCGAACCGGCGGTCCGGACCAGGGCCTCCAGCCAGTGCTGGTGCTGCT
>DASSXE010000146.1:0-4256 GCA_035704125.1 Arthrobacter sp. | reverse complement strand
GTGACCAGCTCTTCGGTGAGTTGGCGGAAGACGGGCGACGGGGTGTTCTTGTCCCGCAGAACGGTGAGCTTATGGGCCACCAGCGGGTGGTCGACAACGAGAGTGCGCATGGGTCAAAACTATCATCAGGACGCTGCGGACCGTCCCCCGGTGCCGGGGGTCCCGGCGTCGCCGTTTCCGCTCCTGCCGTGCCCGGCCGACGCCCCGTCGCGACCGCCCGACGCCCCGTCACGCAGGTGCTGGTCATTGTCGAAGGTGGGCGCGGGGCCGGTGCGTTCCCGGTGTCTGAGCACGTGGAAGAGCCGGTGGGCCAGGATCACGATCCCCACCCAGCCCAGGCCCAGGGCCCAGCCGAAGATCACGTCGGTCATCCAGTGGTGGCCCAGGAAGACCCGACTCATGCCCATCGCGGCAATAAACAGCGTCCCGGCGGTGATCAATCCCACCCGGGCCAGGGTGCGGTGGACCTGCAGACAGGTCAGGTACACCACCAGCGAGATGACCACGGTGGTGTTCAGCGTGTGGCCGCTGGGGAACGACGGCGAATTCTCATACGGCGGCACGGCGTCCGCATGGTCGGGACGGGTCCGGCCGATCAGTTTCTTACCCAGGGAGGTGGCGGTGATCGAGACGGCGGCCGCCCCGCCGATCAGGATCAACGGGCGCCAGGTCCGGGTGCGCCAGATCAGCAGCGCGGTGAGGATGCTGGCCAGAATCGGCATGCCGATGCCGCCGCCGATGTTGGTGAAGCCGGTGACGAAGGAGTCAAGCCCGGGGCTGCGCAGCTGTTCCATGAACGCCAGCGTGGGCTTGTCCAGGTTGGCCAGGCCGGCGTCGTCCACCACGTTGTCGTAGACCTCGGCGCTGGTCAGCGCCAGGGCGACCACCACGACGCCGCCGATCAGCATCGTGATCCACAGCGCCGCGTACGGCACCACCCATTTGCCCCAGCGCCGCATCAGCCAGCTTTCCGTCCTGGTGCTCAATGCCGTCTCCCGATGTCCGGTGCACCACCCGCGGTGCACAGCCTGCTTAGGATCGAAACTACCATTGAGCCATGACAACGCCCGAGCCCCGCCATGCCGAGTGGATGGGCCTGGCCCTGGCCGAGGCGCGGCAGGCCCTCGCCACCGAGGACGTGCCGATCGGCGCGGTGGTGATCGGCCCGGACGGGTCGGTGCTGGGCACCGGCCGCAACGAACGCGAAGCGCTGGGAGACCCGACGGCACACGCGGAGATGGTCGCGATCCGGGCCGCCGCCGCCCGGCTGCGGGAGCGGCAGGTCCGGGAAGGGGCGGAAGACGACGGCTGGCGGCTGGCGGACTGCACCCTGGTGGTCACGCTGGAGCCTTGCGCCATGTGCGCCGGGGCCGTGGTGCTGGCACGGATCCCGCGGGTGGTTTTCGGTGCCTGGGACGAGAAGGCCGGGGCCGCCGGTTCCGTCTTTGATGTTCTCCGCGAGCGCCGGCTCAACCACTGGGTCGAAGTGTACGGCGGGGTCCGCGAGCAGGAATGCGGGGACCTGCTCCGGGACTTCTTCGCCGCCCACCGCGGCAACTGACAGGTCGATGACGGCGGAGGGCACCTCAGCGGGCGGTCACCGTTCCGCGGTGGCCGTCGTCGACGCCCGCAGCGCCTCGATCCGTTTCCGCCGGGACGCCGGCGAGTCCAGGCTGTAGGCCCGGAAGTCGCCCAGGTCCTCCTTGATCCAGGCCTCCACTTCGGCGATCCGCCGGGTCACGGCGGGCGTCGGCTTCCCAAACACCCAGGCCGCGATCTGTTCCTGGGCCGGATCGTACTGCCACAGGCCGATGATCCGGCCGCGGTCCAGGATCGGGTGGTCCGGCAGGTCCGCCTGGAGTGCGAGTGAGCTGAGGCCGGCCTTGCGGTGGTCCGACTCGTCCAGCAGCTCGGCCGCGTTCCGCCGCAGCAGCACCAGCGCATCGGTCCCGGCGAGCAGCTGGATCTGCTCCCCGGCCGGCGCCTCGAAGGCGGCGAGGCGTTCGACGTCGTCGGGCAGCAGCCACAGCCGCTCCGCCCCGGTGGCCGTGCCGGTGGGGACCTCGACGGCGCCCACGGCGGCCAGCGCCTCGCGGGTCTGCGCCACGGCGAAGCCGGTGAACCACTGCGACTGTTTGAAAGTGGCGCCGCCGGTCCAGCCCAGATAGCGGCGGATCAGTTCGGCCCGGACCTCCTCGTCGCTGAGACCGCTGGCCGGTAAGCCCCACGGTTCGTAGGCATAGCGCTGCTGGTCCAGCCTGCCGGTGGCGGGGATCCGGCGGATCCTGCCGTCCGCCTGCAGGATCCCGAGGGCGGTGGGCAGCGTGGTGGCGGCGCCCTTCTTCTTCCCGTCCTCGCCCAGGCTTTGGACCGAATCGCCGAGTTCCTCCTTGAGCTGCCGCGGGTCCAGCGGCGTTCCTGCCTCGGCCAGGACGTGCAGGATCTGTTCCTCCAGCAACGCGATCTCGCCGCGGTCCACGCCCAGCCTGCCCACCACCTTGAAGCCTGCCTCGGCGGCATCGCGGCCCAGCCGGAGCGCCCAGGCGAAGTCGTCCCGGCCGAGCACGTAGGTGCAGCCGCGCGCCGTCGGGAGTTCCAGGATCCGCTGGGCCTGGACGTCGGCGTCCACCTGCCCGCGGCGGATCCCGGCGCGGGCAAACAGGGAAAGGTACGGGTTCGCGCCGCCCACGGACCGGGCCCAGCCGGCCCGGGCGAGGACCTCTTCTGAGGTGCAGCCGGCCAGCGACCCGTCCAGGCCCTGCCGGTGCCAGGACCAGGCGCGCAGCCGCTCCGGGGTGAGGCTCTCGGCGGGCGGCAGCTGCACGGTCATCGGCTCGGTACTCATGGGCTCATTCTCCACCAGGGATTACCGGGGCGATATGGCCGCGGGGCCTTACCTTCCGGGGCTCCCCGGCTGACCGGTTCCGTGACCGTGGGCTGGGCCGCCGGAGCCCAGGAGCACCAGGACAGTGCGGGCGGTCGCCTCCCAGCCGGGCAGGTTCTCCCGGGCCGCCAACGCCGCGGCCTGCCAGCCACCGCGGAGAACCGAATCGGTGAGCCAGCGGCGCAGCAGGCCCGCCAGTGGCTGGGGATCATCGTCGAGGGCGACGGCGGCGCCCGGCAGCTGCGCAGCCTCGGCTCCCGGAACATCGGCTCCGGGCGTGCCGGCGGTGAGGGCCTCCACGGCGCCCGTCCCCTGCCGGATGATCGCCGGGATGCCCCGGGCCAGGGACTCGGTGACAGCCAGGCCGTAAGTTTCGGAGCGGGAGATCAGCAGGGTGAGGTTGGTCCGGGCCCATTCGGCCTCCAGGGCGGCGCCGCGGAGCTCGCCGGGGATCCGGACCCGGTCCGCCAGCCCCAGCCGTTCCGTTTCGTCCCGGAGCAGGCGGGCGTAGTCGGGATCGGCGGTGTCGGCACCCACGAGCGACGCGGTCCAGGTCAGGTCGGTCAGCCCGGCGAGCGCCCGGAGCAGCAACAGCTGGCTCTTGTTCGGCAGGAGGGCGGCCACCACGGCGAGGTGCGGCGGGTGTGAACCGGCCGCTATCGCGGCGGGGTCGGTGCCGGGCAACGCCACGGCGATCCGGGGATCGTCCTCGTTATGAGCCTCGAGACCGTGCCGGGCGCGGAGGTCCGCTGCGGCTGAACTGCTGCTGCAGATGACCCCCGCGGCCGCGGCGACTGCCCGGCGCTCCAGCTCCGGATGTCCGTCCAGCGGCATGTGCAGCAGGACCCACACCGGGTTTCCCGCCGCGGCAGCTGCCTCCAGCTGCTCCGGGGCACCGCAGGCTACCAGCCCGTCCACCAGCGTGACCGTGCCGGGGGCGGCCGGTTCGGCCAGCAGTTTCGCCAGCCTGGCCCGGTCGGCCGGGCTGCCGACGGGCCAATCGCCGTCGGCGCTCCGGGTCTCCGCGGGTACCCCCAGGCCGGCGAGTGCGCGGATCAGCGCGGCGTTGTAGGCGTTGCCGCCTGAGTTATGGCGGACGTTGCCGGGCAGGATCAGGCGGACGGCGGGAGGCTGCATGGGCGGCCTATTCGGCGTCGAACTCGAGCGAGTAGCTGGCCCACGCGTCGGGGGTCTCGCGCAGGGTGACGTCGATGCCGGCGAGCGCGCGTCCGTCGTCGCCCTCGCGGATCTGCGCGGCGACGGCGTCGGCGATGTACTGTGCCAGCGCCTCGGTGGTGCTGAGCTTGCCGGCGAAATCGGGGTGCTCGTCCAGGTTCTTGTAGTTCAGGCCGGACAGGACGGCGCCCAGCAC
>DASSXE010000127.1:0-5758 GCA_035704125.1 Arthrobacter sp. | reverse complement strand
ATGCTCCCTGACGGCGCGCTGGACCCGGCCGGCCTGGAGGGTCAACAGCTCGGCGTAGCGCTCCGCCGGGGACAAGTCCTCTCGGATTCCCTGCTCGTCGGGCCGGGGCTGCTGGCCGGCAGCCCGCCTGGCGCAGCAGCCGTGCCGCTGCGGATGGCTGACCCGGCGTCCATCCAGCTGGTTTCACCAGGGCAGCTGATCGATGTCGTCCTGACGAGCGGCACCGGATATGACCAGGCCGCTCCATCCCAGCTGCTGGCCGCCGGAGTACCGGTGTTGTGGACCTCCGCGCGGGGCGGCAAAACCGGCCAATGGCTCGGCGCCGGGGAGTCTGAGGGGTTGGTGGTGGTGGCCGCCGGTCCGGACCAAGCCAAAAAACTCGCCGGCGCATCAACGCAGGGCAAACTGTTCTTCGTCCTGGTCGGCGCCGGCGGAGAAACACCCCGGAGTGACCGTTAGCCGGAAGGGCCGCCCGGTCCTTCCGGGAGCCCTGTCCCTAGCCCCAGTGCGGCGGCTTCTGTTCCTGCAACCAGGCGTCGTGGTCGTAATTGCCGGGCTGGTCGCCCCACCGTCGGGGGTCGTCCTCGGCCGCCTTGTTGGGCAGCACTCCGCCGGATGCTGCGGCCCGCGCGGGCGTGGTGGCCTGCGTGTTCTGCTGCGTACGGGCTTCGTGGTCCTCCTCGGCCCGGTCCGGAACCTGCCGGTCGGGATCCTGCGTCGCAGGGTTGTCGCTTTCCGGCGCATCCGCTGCGGCCGGGTGCCGGTCCGGATGTTCGTTTCCGGCGCTGCCGTCTGCACTCATGCTGCCGGCCTCCTGATTGCTACTCGTCGTTTCCTGTTCGCGGGCAGCCTCGCCGACCCACCCGTCGTCGTCCGTGCCCGCCGGCGCGTACCCATCGTTGCCGCTCTGGACGCTGAAGTTCTCCATATCGTCCGAGAAACCCGGGGAGGTGCGCAGCCGGGAGGCGGCGACGGGCTTCTCCAAACCAAGGTACCCGCCAATCCGGTCGGCGCATACGGACGGGTCCGTGAACACTTCAATGGTCCACAGCGGCATGTACCGCCAGCCCAGGCGCTCCAACTGCTGAGGGCGGAGCCGGCTTCGTTCACGCACCGTCATCCTCCGGTAGCGCTCGGTACCGTCGGACTCGATCGCCACCGGACGCGGGACCTCGGCCTCGTCCTGGCCGATGGTGTGCATCGGGTCAGCCGCCGCCACCATATCGAGGGCGCCGTCGTACTGGTGCCACACCCGGGCGCCGCGGGCGCGCAGCCGGTCGCCAAGATCGGCCACCAGCGGATCCGCGCCCAGGGACTGCTCGCTGGCGGCAGCGCGCGACGCCGGGCTGCCCAGGTCGGAGTTGCCCGCAATTTCCCGGTCGATGAGTTCGTAGAAGTCGACGGCACCGTGGCTGAGCCGGGTGATGTCCAGGTCCTCCGGGCGGAAGCAGGTCAGCACGTGCAAGGATCGGCGTGCCCGGGTCATGGCAAGCGCGAACTTGGCGCGGCCCCCATCGGCGGACAGCGGGCCCAGGCTGTGCAGCGCACGGCCGTGCGGGGTGCGGCCGTAACCGGGCGAGAAGACGACCCGGTCGCGCACCAGACCCTGCGCACGCTCCAGGTCCACGACCCGGAACGACTCGGCACCTGCCGTGAAGAAATTACCCAGCAGCGGGTAGTTCGGCAGCTGCAGCCGGATGGCCTCACCGATGCGGGCCGCGTGCCGCAGGCTGCCCGTCACCACAGCAAGGGAGGTGCGCGGACGGAGCCTCGCGTGCTCGAAGACCAGCTCCACCACACGGTTGACTTCCGCCAGGACGGATTCGACGCCGTCCTGGTCGGCGCTGGGCAGCCCCGTCCCGTCCGGCAGATATTCCACCGTCAGCGCACGGTCCAGGCCGGTGGCGGACTGGCCCTCCGGGAGGCGGCGGAGCTCGCCGCCGTAGAAGTTCTTGCTCAGCTGGCGCACCAGGTCCTCGTCGACGGCACGGTACACGGTCCGCAGCCTCCGGACGGGCAGAACGGCGGCCAGGGCCTGGTAAGCGCTGTCCACCCGATGGTGCGAGCTCTCGCCCGCGGCAAGCCGTTCGACGCCCACACTGAAGCTGCGCGGGCTGGCGATCCTGTCATCCCCGAAGGCAATGACCTGACGGGACCGTGCCACCGCCGGGAGCACAGCCTGCAGGGACGTCGCCTCGGCGTCGAGGATGACCACCGCGTCGAAGTGCTGCTCGGCCGGCAGCAAGCTGGTCATCAGGTAGGGGCTGACGGACCAAACAGGGACCAGCATCGGGATGAGTTCGGCCGACTGCGCGGTCAGCGCGGCGGGAGTCACCCGGCCGTCCTTGAGCAGGCTGCGCAGCAGCTCCGCCTGGCGCGGGTGGTCTTTGAGGGCAGAACGCCAGCGTTCGGCCAGCTTCCAGCGCAGCCGTGCGGCGCCGCTGGCGATGTGGGCGTTGTCCGCGAGCCGGTACTCCGCCTCAAGCTGGCGGAGGGCGTCCCCGTCCGACATGGCGAGGTAGTCGTCGCCGCTGATCATCGCTTCCAGGGCCGACTGCCACCAGGCCAGCTCCAGCTCCGCCGAGACCGAGTCGGCGGAGACTTCGCGGTCGGCAAGGTCCGTGAGCAGTTCGCCCAGGCCGTGCTCGCGCATGTTTTCGATCAACAGTGTGCGTTCGGGCAGGGTCTCCAGGGTGCCGGTGTCGGCCACCAGCCGGTTGAGGCGTTCCACCAGCTCGCCGTAGGGGGTGCTGTGTACCTCGCCGCCGGCACGGGTGTGCTTGACGGCGGCGCCAAGTTCCGCGAGCTCCGCCTCCAGTTCCCGGTAGAGCGCCGAGATCTCGGCCAGGCCGGACGGCACCGCGGGGTGGCGCTGGGTGGTGGCGTACTGCGCCCAGGTGGCGCGCTGTTCCTGCACCAGGACCAGCGAAGAGTGCAGGTCAGCGATGTGGACGCCGGGCCGGACGTATTCTTTGGCGACGCGGCGCAGGCGGGATCGCTGCATGGACGGCATGTCGATGTTCCGCTCGCGGCGCCACGACGACGGCGCGGTCGCCGAGATCAGGTCGTGGACCGGGCGGTCGAAAATGTCGGGCGTGAATTTGTCCAGGCTTCCCCGGACGGCGACCAGCAGGTCGATCTGGTCACCCCACTCCGTGAAGGTCTCCCCCAGGCGGATTTCCGCGTGCTCCGCGACCTCATTCATCCGCTCCCGGAGGCGCGGCAGCTTCTCCGCGACCGAGCGCGCCACCTGCTGCGCTTCCTGGGTCTCCTTGCGGGTCAGCAGCCGGGCGCCGTGCCACGGGCTGAGGGTGGAGGCCCGGCTGAAACTGCCCAGTTCAGCCGCGCGGCGAAGCCGCTCGGCGAGTTCCCCGCGGTCCCGGATGCTGTCCAGCACGCTTCGCTTGAGCCGGACGGTGGTGGCCGGGGCCGGGTGGATCGCGGTCAACGCCGCGAGGGACTGCATCGCCTCGTACGGCGAGCATCCCCACCGTTGCCGGACGTTATGCAGCGACGCCACGTGGTCCATCAGGGCGTGCCGGTGCTCGGTCAGGGTGGCGTGCAGGTTCTTCAGCTGTGGTTCCAGCGACTTTTCGTTGCGGACAATGGCCCGGACCAGCTGGCCCTTGAGCTGCAACGGCGTGGAGTTGCCAGCCAGCTGGACCAGGACGGATTCCAGGCCGAGCGACTCCAGCTGGGCCGAGATCTCGCCGAGGCTCGCGCGCCGGTCGCCAACGACCAACACGCTCTTACCCTCGTCGATCAGCGCACCGATGGTGTTGATTGCGGTCTGGGTCTGCCCCGTGCCCGGCGGGGAGCTGACCACCAGGGAGTCACCGGCACGGACGGCATCGACGACGTACTGCTGATCGGCGTCGGCATCGAGCAGGAGCAGCTCGTCGCCGGGGTTCCGCTCGTCGGTGCTGGGGAAACGCCCGTCCTTGAGCGCGGCAACCTCCACCGCCTCGCCGGCGGCGGCACGGCCAAGGGCAGCCACCAGCTTATTGTCCGGGTTGATCCAGGGGTCATCCAGGTTCCCGGAGAGGTCCGCGAAGGTGGAGATCAGCAGATTGTGTTCGATCTCCGCACCGTGGATCGGCTGGATCAGGGTCCCCAGGCGGTCCAGGACCGGCTGGGGGTCGTACCGTGCCGTGCTGTAGGCCATCCGGGTCACGGCGTTGACGTCGAAGGCGATCCCGTGGATGTTCTTGAGGTGGCGGACCAGGGCCGGGTTGATCCGGGCCTGCTCGGTCAGCTGCAGTTCGTAGTCGTCCTCGCCGGGACGGACCGTGAGGGAGACCGCGGTCAGCATCACCGGGGCCGAGACGCGCTGCGGTTTGCCGCCGACGGCCGAGGTCCAGACCACGGTTCCGGCCGAAAGGTAGCCGGCGTCGATCCCGCGGTCGTTGGCCAGTTCGAAGATCTTCGAACGCAGGTTGCGTGAGGCCCGGGCGGCGACGACATACTGCTGGCGGTCACGGATCAGGGTGGAGAGCCGGGTGCGCCGGCCTGCCATCAGCTGGGCCAGGCCCGAGGGATGGGCGTGCGTCAGGTCGATGGAGCCTTCCGGCGTCTTCGTGAAGCGCAGCATAGTGTCGGGACCGGTGACGGGTTTGAGACCCGACAGCCATTTCCGGAACTCCTCGGAGCCTTCGGGGTGGCCTTGACCAACTGACACTGCTGCCTTCTTTTCTGTGCTCACGGTTTCTGTGTTCGCGCGGAACGCCCTGGACCATACCGGCATGCCTTCGAGCGTAGCCCGGATCGGGCGCCGGAGAGGGGCCGCAACACTGGCGTAGGCCAAATTAGTGCCTCCGAATTCCGTCGGAGGCGGGCGGTTAAACGCGACCGGCCGGCCCCCAGGGAGGCCGGCCGGTCACTGCAACGCTATTCCCACTCAATGGTTCCCGGCGGTTTGCTGGTGACGTCCAGCACGACGCGGTTGACGCCGTCCACCTCGTTGGTGATCCGGTTTGAAATCCGGGCCAGCAGGTCATAGGGAAGCCGCGACCAGTCAGCCGTCATGGCGTCCTCGGAGGACACCGGGCGCAGCACGATCGGGTGGCCGTAGGTACGGCCGTCGCCCTGCACGCCGACGCTGCGGACGTCCGCCAGCAGCACGACCGGCATCTGCCAGACCTCGTTGTCGAGTCCGGCCGCGGTCAGCTCGGCGCGGGCAATCGCATCGGCCTTCCGGAGCAGATCCAGGCGTTCCTTGGTGACTTCGCCGACGATCCGGATGCCGAGTCCCGGCCCGGGGAAGGGCTGGCGTCCCACGATTTCCTGGGGCAGTCCCAGCTGGGCACCGACCGCGCGGACCTCGTCCTTGAACAGGGCACGCAGCGGTTCCACTAGTTCGAACTGCAGGTCCTCGGGGAGGCCGCCGACGTTGTGGTGGCTCTTGATGTTGGCGGCACCCTCGCCGCCGCCGGATTCGACGACGTCAGGGTACAGGGTGCCTTGGACCAGGAACTTGATCTTCTCGCCGTGCGCCGCGGCCTCGGCGATGATGGCCAGTTCGGCTTCCTCGAAGGCGCGGATGAACTCGCGGCCGATGATCTTCCGCTTGGTCTCCGGGTCGCTGACTCCGGCAAGGGCGGCCTGGAAGCGCTCCTGTTCGTTGGCGACGTAGAGCTTGACGCCGGTAGCGGCGACGAAGTCGCGTTCGACCTGTTCGGCTTCGCCTTCGCGGAGCAAACCGTGGTCCACGAAGACGCAGGTCAGCTGGTCGCCCACGGCGCGCTGGACCAGAGCCGCG
>DASSXE010000115.1:0-12629 GCA_035704125.1 Arthrobacter sp. | reverse complement strand
GTGGGGATCCCGGCCGCGGCGGAGCGCTCGACGCCGTAGGTCCCGGGCCGGTCCGCCCCGACGGCCGCGAGCTCCACGTCCAGTTCGCCGCTCGTCACGGCGTCGATGACCGCCTGCAGGTTGGAGCCGGTTCCGGAAACGAGGACAACGATGCGCATTGACTTAGCTTAGGGTGCCGCTCGCGTACGCTGGAAACCATGAATTTCCCCCAGGACGGCGGCGGCACTCCGCGCAGTGACGATCCGCGCGGCCTGAACCCGCGCAGCGCGGCAGGCACGGCGTCGCGGCTCAAGACGTTCAACCTGTTCCGCATCTTCATCGTCGCGGTGCTCGGTTCCTTCTTCGTGTTCCAGCTCGACGTCGGCTACCTCTGGCTCGCCGCGGTCCTCACCGCCGCCGCCGGAGTGATCGGCGTCGTCCTGCTGGTCCGTGCCCTGAGGCTGCGGGAGTCACGGATGGTGCTGTTCGGGACCATCTCAGGCTTGGTGGTGTGCGCGGTGATGGTGCTGATGCTGCTGGTCTCGACGGCGTTCTTCAGCCAGATCCGCGACTATCAGCAGTGCGCCCGCCACGCCCTGACCGAGCAGGCGGCGTCCTCCTGCCGGACCGGGCTGGAGAAATCCCTGCCCACCCAGTTCCGCTAGAGCACCCGGCGGCTCAGTCGGAGCCGGCCGCCAGCCCAAGGTCGGCTTCCTGCAGTTTCTGCCGGCGTTCCAGCCAGGGTCCGGCGGCGTAGCCGATGACGACGCCGATCCCCGTCTCTACCGCCACGAACAGTGCCGTCGCCAGCGGGTCCGGCCCGATATCCGTGAGCCGGCCGATGCCGGCCGACCCGCGCGCCAGCCACGCCAGCCCGGCCGCGAGCAGCCCGGCGACGGCGCCGATCATGATGCCCAGGACCAGGGTGGATACGGTGGCGGTGAACCAGCGGGCCTTGACCTTGATGGAGAGCCATTCGTCGAAGTGGTTTTCGCCTTCGCGCAGGAACCACCAGCCGGCCAGGGCGCCGGCGAGGGCGGGAACCACCAGCGCCACCAGGGCGTAGTCCAGCGGGCCGGAGGGCAGCGCGGCGAACACCGGGATGGAGGGCAGCGGCCCGACGGCGGTGGCCAGCGGCCCGGCGTGCGAGCCGACGCCCAGCGCGAACCCGGAGCCGGAGGCCCACGCCAGCGCGAACACGGCCAGGTTGGGCAGGTAGCCGAGCTGCGCGATGGTCAGGGCGGCGCCGCCCACGGGCCCGGCGTCGAGCGCCTCATAGACGGCAATGACCAGGTTCCAGTGGATGAGCAGGTCCACAGCCAGCAGTCCGGCGGCCATCGCCAGGGTGGCCATCACGGCGACGAACCCGGCCTTGACCGCGGAGCCGAGGTAGGACCCGGCCCAGCGGGAGTGCTGGCTGGTGCGTGAGATCCAGGCCACGGCGTCGACGCCGATCAGCCGGCTCCAGGAGCCCGCCTCACGGCGGGCACCGACCACCATGCCGAGGGCGAACGGAATCAGCGGCACCAATGAGGCGTACCAGAGGCTGACGCCGACCTCCGCGGTGCGGCAGAGGAAACCGGTGGCGAACCCGAAGGCCGCGTAGGTCAGCCATGACCCCACCAGCGCCTGCCAAAGCTGGTCGGTGTAGGAGGCGCGTGCGAGCCGCCGGCCGGCGCGCCACGCCAGCAGGAACGGGATCAGCGTCAGGCCCAGCGGAATCAGCGAGAGGGTTCCGGCGTCCGGCCGGGCGCCGGCTCCGGCCCCGACGGCGTTCAGCAGCAGCGGCACGCCGTGGATCAGCAGCCATGCCTGCCCGGCCAGCCGGGCCAGGAAGTCGAAGCCGTTTTCGCGGAATCCCGCACTGGCCCAGACCGCGACGATCGGGGCGATCACCACGAGGGCGGAGATGACCGCGGCCTGCGCGGACTCCAGCGCCCCCTGCAGCCACAACGGCATGGGAAGGCCACGGTCCCCGGTCTGATCAGCGCGCAGTTTCATCGTGTTCAATCGTGCCACGCGCCGGGCCGCCTCCCCGGTTCCGACAGGCTTCCGCGGCCGGATCGCGGCGCTTTTTCGGCGGCCCCGCCGTAAAATTAAGTGTCCGCAATCAGTGGTTGGAGGCAGAAAATGACTACCGCATCCCCACATGCACACGGCGTCCATTTCGGACGGACAGACGTCCAGAACGTCGGCATGGGTGTGGGTATTGTCCTAATAGTCGTGGGCGTCCTGGGATTCATCCCCGGGATCACCACGCAGTACAGCGAGCTACGGTTCCTGGGACCCGATTCCCGGGCCATGTTCCTCAACCTGTTCCAGGTGTCCATGCTGCTGAACATCGTTCAGCTCGCCATCGGCGCCACCGGCTACGTCATGTCCCGCAACGGCATGGGGGCCAGGAACTACCTGATGGGCTTCGGCCTGCTGTACATCATCTTCAGCGTGTACGGGCTGATCGTCGGAGTCGGATCGGCGGCCAATTTCCTGGCCTTCAACACCATGGATAACTGGACCCACATGGTGCTGGGTGTGGCGATGATTGGCGCCGGCTGGCTGCTCTCGAGGCATCTGGCCGAGGACGCACAAACCCGGTAAACCACCACCGGGAAAGGGAGCCGCGAATGAGGACCGAGTTATAGCAATCCAATAAGTCGTACTACCTGCTGGTGCGGGCGCCGTGGACCACCCCGGAGCCCGCACCAGCTTTCTTTTACCCAAATGCTGGACTTACCCGGCGGCGGCACTCCAGACTGGCCTGACGCACCGTCGCGAAAGGTTTCCCATGCCTGACTTCACAGCCTTCATCCCGTTCCTCGCCATCGTGGCGGGCGTGCTCGTCGTCGTCGCCCTCATCTGGGTCGCGGTGAAGCTGATGTGGAAGGTGGCCGAGCCGAACGAGGCGCTGATTATCTCCGGCCTGACCCGCGGAACGCTGGAGACCCGGGACGGAATGGACTTCAAGATCGTCACCGGCAAGGGCGCCCTGGTGTTCCCGGGCCTGCAGACCGTGCGGACGCTGTCGCTGACCCTGAACGAGACCGAACTGAAGGTCTCCTGCGTCACGTCCCAGGGCATCCAGGTGATCGTCGAGGGCGTGGTGATCTACAAGATCGGGGACGCCCCGCCCTTCATCGCCAACGCCGCGCGGCGGTTCCTCGGCCAGCAGCCCAAGATGCAGAGCCAGGTCTACAACGTCTTCGAGGGCCACCTGCGCTCCATCATCGGCAGCATGACCGTGGAGGAAATCATCCGCGAGCGCGACAAGCTCGGGTCCCAGGTCCGCAGCGCCAGCGGCGTGGAGATGGAAAAGCTCGGCCTGGTGGTGGACTCGCTGCAGATCAAGGACCTGCAGGACCCCACCGGGTACATCCAGAACATCGCCAAGCCGCACATCGCCCAGGTCAAGATGGAGGCCCGGATTGCCGAGGCCACCCGGAACCGCGAGGCGGCGGAACGGGAAGCCGAGGCCGCCGCGCAGATCGCCGACGCGCAGAGCCTCTCCGCCATCAAGCAGTCCGAGGCGCAGGCCAACGCGGAACGGGCCAGGGCCAACGCCGCCCAGGCCGGGCCGCTGGCCGAGGCCACCGCCCGGCAGCAGGTGGTGGTGCAGGAGACGGAGGTCGCCAAGCTTGAGGCGGACCGCGAGGAACAGAAGCTGCAGACCACCATCCGCAAGCCCGCGGACGCCAAGGCCTACGCCAAGCGGACCGAGGCCGAGGGCCAGAAGTCCGCGGACATCAGCGCCGCCGAGGCCCTGGCCCGCCGCACCGAACTCGAGGCGCAGGTCAACGCCCGCCGGACCGAGCTGCAGGCGCAGGCGAACGCCACCGCCGCCGCGGCCGCTGCCGGCGCCACCCGGGTCACCGGCGAGGCGGAGGCCGCGGCGACGAAGGCACGTGGTGACGCCGCGGCGTCGTCGATCAAGGCCAAGGCCCTTGCCGAAGCGGACGGCATCAAGGCCCGCGGGGAAGCCCTCGGCACCAACCAGGACGCGGTCATCTCGCAGCAGCTCGCGGAGAACATGCCCGCCATCATCGCCGCGGCCGCCGAACCCTTCGCGCACGTCGGCCAGCTCACCGTCCTCAACGGCGGCGAGGGCATCAACAAGATGATCGGCGGGATCCTGGCCCAGGTGGGCGACTACCTGCCGGCGTTGCGGACCGCCCTCAAGGACGGGCGGCAGGACGGGCGTGCGGCCGCCAAACAGCCGCCGAAAGCGCCGGATGCCTAGGAACGTCGACCACAGCCTGACCGGCAAGATCGGCCGGGTCTCCGGCCGGGTGGGGCCGGGCACGATCGGCGAGGTGATGCTGCCGTTCCGCGGCGGGATCAGCGCCTTCCACGCCCACCCCTTCGACAAGGAGAGCAGCTTCGCCGTGGGCGACGAGGTGCTGGTGATCTACTACGAACCGCCGCAGACCGTCTACGTGGACGAACTCCCCGAGGTGCTCCGGAGCGACACCCGCCGCTGAGCCGGGCGGGCCGGAGCGGGACCCGGCGCACCTGGCTGTTAACCCAGTCTTCCCCCGCACGCCACGCCCGGCACCCCGCCCCGCAAGCCGCAGCGCCCACGGTGGAGGCGTGAGGATCGCACTAGTCGCCGAATCATTCCTGCCCCAGATGAACGGGGTCACGCACTCCATCCTGCGGGTGCTGGAACATCTGCAGTCCCGCGGGGACGAGGTGCTGGTGATCGCCCCCGCCAGCCAGGACGCCGCCGTTCCGGCCGAGGTCTTCGGAGCCCGCATCCACCGGCTCCCCGCCGTGCCGCTGGCCGGCTACACCAACGTTCGGGTGGCACTGGGAGGTGTGGCCCGGGTCAAGCGAATCCTTGCCGGCTACGCCCCCGACGTCGTCCACCTCGCGTCGCCGTTCGTCCTCGGCTGGCGTGCCGCCCAGGCCGCGCACCAGCTCGGCATCCCCACCGTCGCCGTCTACCAGACCGAGGTACCCGGCTACGCGGCCCGCTACGGCGTGCCGTACCTGGAGAACTGGGCCTGGAACCGGGTGGAGCAGATCCACCTGCTGGCCAGCCGCACCCTGGTTCCGTCCACGTTCGCGCTCCAGCAGTTCCGCGGCCGGGGCATCCCCCGGCTGCAGATGTGGCGCCGCGGCGTGGACACCCGCCGGTTCAGCCCGGAGAAGCGCGACGCCGCGTGGCGGGCCGCCGTCGCCCCGGCCGGCGAGCGCATCATCGGCTACGTGGGCAGGCTCGCCGCCGAGAAGCAGGTCGAGGACCTGGCCGTGCTGGCCGGCCTGCCCGGCACCCGGCTGGTGATCGTCGGCGACGGCCCGCAGCGCGCGGCGCTCGAGGCCGCCCTCCCGGAGGCGCTGTTCACCGGCTTCCTCGGCGGCGAGGAACTGGCCCGGGCGGTGGCGTCCTTTGACCTGTTCGTCCACCCGGGCGAGTTCGAGACGTTCTGCCAGACCATCCAGGAGGCCATGGCCTCCGGCGTCCCGGTGGTCGCCACCGGCCGCGGCGGCCCGCTGGACCTGGTGGAGAACTCCCGCACCGGCTGGCTCTACGAACCCGGCGACCTGGCCGCGCTGCGCGCCCGGGTGGCGGACCTGGCCGGCGACGACGCCAAGCGCCGCGCCTTCGCCGCCGCCGCCCACACCTCCGTACAGGGCCGGACCTGGCACGCGCTGGGCGAGGAGCTGGTGGAGCACTACGACGCCGTGACCCGCGCCGCGGCGGACCCGGCACGACCGTCCGGCCCCCGTTCCACCAGCAAAGGAGCAACCCTGTGAAGATTTCCGTAATCGGCTGCGGCTACCTGGGCGCGGTCCACGCCGCCACCCTCGCCTCGATGGGCCACACGGTCGTCGGGATCGACGTCGACGCCGCCAAGGTCGCCCAGCTGGACCGCGGCACCGCCCCCTTCCACGAACCCGGGCTGGACGAGCTGCTGCGCGACGGCCGGGCCAGCGGCCGGCTGTCCTTCTCCGCCCGGATGGCAGACGCCGCCGGCGCGCAGCTGCACTTCCTCTGCGTCGGCACACCGCAGTCCAAGACCTCCGACGGCGCCGACCTCAGCTATCTGGTCGCCGCCACCGAGGCGCTGTTGCCGTTCCTGGCCCCGCGGGCCGCCGTCGTCGGCAAGTCCACCGTCCCGGTGGGGACCGTGGACATGCTCGGCGGCGTGCTGGCCTGCCGGCCCGACGTGCTGCTGGGCTGGAACCCCGAGTTCCTGCGCCAGGGCACCGCGGTCAAGGACTCCCTGGTCCCGGACCGGCTGGTGTACGGCGTTCCCGGCGGAGCGGAAGCCGCGGCGCGGCCGGGCAGCACCGGCGCCGCCGTCACCGCCGCCCTGGATGCGGTCTACGGTCCGCTGCTGACCGCCGGGATCCCGCGGCTGGTCTGCACCTTCGCGACCGCCGAGCTGATCAAGTCCGCGTCGAACGCGTACCTGGCCACGAAGCTGAGCTTCATCAACGCGATGGCCGAACTCTGCGAGGCCGCCGGCGCGGACGTCACCGAGCTGGGAACCGCGATGGGGATGGACCCGCGGATCGGCGGCCGGTACCTGCACGCGGGCCTCGGCTTCGGCGGCGGCTGCCTGCCCAAGGACATCCGTTCGCTCCGCGCCCAGGCCCGCGCGCTGGGCGTGGACTCGGTGGACCGCTGGATGGCCACGGTGGACGGCATCAACCAGGACCAGCGGGCCCGGACCGTGGCGGCGGCGCGGGAGCTGTGCGGCGGCCGGCTGGAGGGGCGGCGGGTAACCGTGCTGGGAGCCGCGTTCAAACCGGATACCGATGACATCCGGGACTCCCCCGCCCTGGATGTCGCCCAGCGGCTCGCCGACGCCGGCGCCCACGTCACCGTCACGGACCCGGCGGCGGTCAACAACGCCTGGCTGCACCACCCGCAGCTAAGGTTCGAATCCTGCACCGACACGGCGCTGGACGGCGCCGAGCTGGTGCTGCTGCTGACCGAATGGGAGCAGTACCGCGCGCTGGCGCCGGAGACGGCCGGTGCACGGGTCCGCCGGCGGGCGCTGCTGGATGCCCGGAACGCCGTCGACGCCGCCGCCTGGACCGCGGCCGGCTGGACCGTGCGCGGCCTGGGCCGCTCCGGTGCCGGCTCCCCGGCCGGCGCCGCCGTCACCCGCTGACGCCGCCGCCCCGCTGTCCCTGCCCCCCACTGCACCTGCACCCGCGCGCCGGGTGAGGACGTGGCGGGCGGGACCGGCGCGGCCCCCTATGATTTCTGAGGGGAGGAATCACTTTGCACCATCGTCGGTCTCACATTCGCGCGGTTTCGGCCGCATGAGCATCACCGCGCCCACCCAGGAGGACGCCCGGCTCCGGGAAGCCATGTCCTTGCTGTCGGCCACCCTGGAATCCACCGCGGACGGGATCCTGGTGGTCAGCGCCGACGGCCGGATCACCTCGGTCAACAACCAGTTCCTTTCCATGTGGGGTGTCCCCCGGGTCCTGGTTGACACCGGCGACGACGAATCGGTGATGGGCTTCGTGCTGGGCCAGCTCACGGACCCCGCGCAGTTCCTGGCCAAGGTCACCGCGCTCTACGCCGACCCGGAAGCCGAGAGCCATGACGTGCTGGCATTCCGCGACGGCCGCACCTTTGAGCGCTACTCCCGGCCGCAAAAGGTCGAGGACCACGTGGTGGGCCGCGTCTGGAGCTTCCGGGACGTCAGCCAGGCCCGGCGCGACCAGGAACGGATCAGCCAGGCGATGGCGGACCTCGCCGCGCAGGCCGGCCAGCTGAGGGCCCTGGCCTTCAACGACCCGCTGACCGGGCTCTCCAACCGCCAGCTCTTCAACGACCGGCTGGCCCACGCGCTGGCCGGCCCGTGCGGGACCGCCGTCGACGTGCTGCTGCTGGACCTGGACGACTTCAAGGAAGTCAACGACATCCACGGCCACCACGCCGGGGACCAGATGCTGATCGAGGTGGGCCGCCGGCTGCGCGCCTGCGTCCGGCCCGCGGACGTAGTAGCGCGGCTGGGCGGTGACGAATTCGTCGTCCTGCTGGTCGGATCGCTCGACGCCGACGCCGCCGCCGCGCGGATCGTCGACTCGCTGAAGGTCCCGCTCTGGATCGACGGGTCCATGCTGCGGCCCAGCCTGAGCCTGGGCCTGGCGTCCATCAGCGCGGACGCCACCGACGCCTCCGAGCTGCTGCGCCGCGCGGACATCGCCATGTACGCGGCCAAGACCGCGGGCAAGAACCGCTACCTGCGGTTCCGCCCGGAAATGATGGCGGCCCTGCTGGAGCGCGCGGACCTGGAGGCCGGGCTGCGCGCCGCCGTCGACCGCGGCGAAATCACCGTGCACTACCAGCCGATCGTCTCCGCCCGGCTGGGCCGGGTGGTCAAGGTCGAGGCACTGGCCCGCTGGGAACGCCACGGCACCCTGGTCCCGCCGCAGCTGTTCATTCCCGCCGCGGAGCGCAGCGGCCTGATCGTGGAGATCGGCACCGAGGTCCTGCTGCGCGGCTGCACCGAACTGCAGCCCTGGCTCGCCGCGGATCCGGCCCGCTCGCTGGCGGTCAACGTCTCCGGCGTGCAGCTGCAGCAGGGCAACGTCCCCGAGCAGCTGCTCGCCACCGCCGCCTCCTGCGGCGTGGATCCGCGCCAGCTGGTGGTGGAGGTCACCGAGAGTGTCTTCTTCGACGACGACTGCCTGGTCCACCGTCAGCTGGTGGAGCTCCGGGCCGCCGGCGTCCGGGTGGCCCTGGACGACTTCGGCACCGGCTATTCCTCGCTGGGCCGGCTGCAGGACCTGCCGGTGGACACGCTGAAGATCGACAAGTCGTTCGTGGACATGATCCGCACCGGCACCGAACACCTGCCCATCCTGAACTGCATGATCACCATGGCCCACGGCCTGGGGCTGACCGTGACGGCGGAAGGGGTCGAGACCGAGCAGCAGGCCCGGTACCTGATCCAGCGCGGCTGTGATTCGCTGCAGGGATTCATGCTTTCCAGACCCCAGCCGGCGGCCCAGCTGCCCGCCGCCCTGGCGGCATCGGAGCTGGCCGCCAGCTCCCTGCGCGGCGACACCGCGGCCCGGAAGCCGCCATTGCTGTGATTTGGCTCTCATGGCCCTATGATGCTTGAAAGTTACTGACCGCTGCCTGGCCGGTGGCATCGCTTACCGAAAGCCTGGGGGCTGGCATCGACGTGGAACAAGGACTCGCGGAAACCCTGCTGACGCAGGGCCCTGACGCGTTGCTGCTGCTCACCACGGCGGGGACCATCTCCTACCTCAACCCGGCGGCGGAACGATTGTTCGGCTACCCGCGGGACGAACTCGTGGGCGAGGAGCACATCCGGCTGCTGGCCAAGGACGACCGCGGCGGATTCCTGCGCATCCTGGGCCGCCTGGCCGGTGACAGCACCTTCGGCACCAAACCCTTCCCGGGCATCGGGCTGCACCGCGACGGCAGCGAGATCCAGCTGGAGCTGACCTGCTCGCTGGTCTCCACGGGCGCCCGGACCTCCGTCGCCGTCGCGGTCCGGCAGACCACCTACCGGGACGTCGACGCCGGCCGCCGGCACGCCGTCTCCATGCTGGACGCGACGCTGGAGACGACGGCGGACGGCATTGTGGTGGTGTCCAACTCCGGCCAGATCACCGGCGTCAACGAACAATACCTGCGCATGTGGGGCATGCCGCGGGAGATCCTGGCCGAGGACGACGCGTACGCCCTGGTCAAGTTCATCGCCAAGCAGCTGCAGCACCCGGACTGCTTCAAGGCCAAGGTGGCCGAGCTTTACGCCAACCATGAACTGCACAGCCAGGACCTGCTCGAATTCCAGGACGGCCGCACCGTGGAGCTGGACTCCCGGCCGCAGAAGGTGGCCGGGGAGGTCGTCGGCCGGATCTGGAACTTCCGCGACGTCACCTCCCGGACCGTGGCCGAGGACCAGGCCCGGCGCGCGCTCAAGGAACTCGCCGAACAGGCCGACCAGCTCAAGGCGCTGGCCTTCCAGGATCCGCTGACCGGCCTGGCCAACCGGATGCTCTTCAACGAGCGCGCATCCGCCGCCCTGGACTCCCCCGGCTCGGTGGCCGTGCTGCTGCTGGACCTGGACGACTTCAAGGAAGTCAACGACATCCTGGGCCACCACGCCGGCGACCAGATGCTGATCGAGATCTCCCGGCGGCTGCAGAACTGCGTGGGCCCGCACGGGACGGTCGCCCGGCTGGGCGGCGACGAGTTCGTGGTGCTGCTGGAGGGCTGCGGGGACTCCGACGCCGTCGCGCAACGCATCGTGAGCACGCTGAACGCCCCGGTCTCGATCGAGGGAACGCTGATGCGCCCCGGCCTGAGCCTGGGCGTTGCGATGCGGGGAACCGAGGCCGTCTCCTCCTCCGAGCTGCTGCGGCAGGCCGACGTCGCCATGTACGCCGCGAAGGAGGCCGGCAAGAACTGTTACGTGCACTTCCAGCCGGAAATGCTCTCCACCCTGCTGGAGCGCACCCAGCTGACCGCGGGCCTGCGCCGCGCCGTCGAACTCGGCCAGATCACCGTGTTCTACCAGCCGGTGGTCTCCGCGAACCGCCGGGAGGTGGTGCAGTTCGAGGCGCTGGCGCGCTGGGAGCGCGACGGCGTCATCATGGCCCCGGACACCTTCATCCAGACGGCGGAACGCAGCGGCCTGATCCGGGACATCGGCGCGGAGGTGCTCCGCCGAAGCTGCACCGAACTGCAGCCCTGGCTCGCGGAGGATCCGGGCCGGACCCTGGCCGTCAACGTCTCCGGCGTGCAGCTGCAGCACAAGGACTTCGCCGAACGGGTGCTGGACATCGCGGCGTGGAGCAAGGTGGATCCGCACCAGCTGGTCCTGGAAGTGACGGAGAGCGTCTTCTTCGATGCCGCCTCACACGTGATCGCACAGTTGAGCAACCTGCGCGCCGCCGGCATCCGCGTGGCGCTGGATGACTTCGGTACCGGCTACTCGTCGCTGGGCCGGCTGCAGGAACTGCCCGTGGACGCGGTGAAGATCGACAAGTCTTTCGTGTCGATGCTGCGGACCGGCGAGGAGCGCCTGCCGATCCTGACCTCGATGATCCACATGGCCCACAGCCTGGGCCTGCGGGTGACGGCCGAGGGCATCGAAACTCCCGCCCAGGGCCGTTACCTGATCGAACACGAATGCGATGCGCTGCAGGGCTACCTGTTTTCCCGGCCGGCCCCGGCGACGCTGCGGGAGGCCTCCCTAGCCCAGTCCGCGGAGGCCATCGAAGCGCTGCTGGAGCCGCTCGTCGTCTTCTGAGCCGGACGCTGGCGGGCTTCGCAGAGGCCGCGCCGGGGCCTTTCCGGGGCCTTTCCGGACCAGCTGTCCGGGGACCCGGACGACACATTCGGACCCTTTGGGAATTAGCGTCGCGGCGAGGGCCCGGCGCGCCTGCTTGGACATATGATAGGGCCGACATTTATTGATTCAACGCTTCCGGGGGGCAGCACATCCATGGACTCAGCATTCGCACACACCGTGTTGGAACACACTCCTGATGCGTTACTGCTGCTGGCCGCCGACGGATCTGTTGCCTTCCTCAACCGGGCTGCCGAACGGCTCTTCGGCTACCCCCGGACGCAGCTGCTGGGCGCCGACTACAGCCTGCTGCTGGCCGAGGCGTCCCGCGAGGACTTCCACGCTGTTCTGACCGGCTTGGCCGCCGGGAAGTCCGGGCCGAACGCTGCGGCCGGCACCCCGCAGCCGCCGTTCTCCGGGGCGGGCCGCCGCGCCGACGCCTCCGAATTCCCGCTGGAAATCACCTGCGCCGCACTGCCGGCGGGGCAGGAGCCGTCCGGGGCCGACGCCGGTACCGCCACCGTCGCGCTCTCCGTCCGCCCCGCCGTCGGGCGCGCCCCGCAGGCGCCGCACCCTCCCGCTCAGGCGCCCGGCGCCGGCAGCCGCGCGTTCGGTTCGCTGGAGGCCCAGCTGGTGCCCGGCGCCACCGGCGTCCTGCCCCGGCTGACGCCGGTGGAGCACGACGACCAGCTCAAGGCCGCCGTCCTGCGGGACACCCTGACCGGCCTGCCGAACGGGACCCTGTTCAACGAGCGGCTGGCCGCCGCGCTGCGCCGGCCGGACCCGGTGGACGTGCTGATGATCAACGTGGACGACTTCAAGAGTTACAACGACATGCTGGGCCGTGCCGCCGCGGACGAACTGCTGGTCGAGGTGGCCAGCCGGCTGCGCAACTGCATCCGCCCACACGACACCGTGGCGCGCCTGGGCGGCGATGAGTTCGTGGTGCTGCTGACCGAATGCCTCAGCGTCGCCGCCGTGGCGAAGCGGATCTCCGATGCGCTGTACGTCCCGGCCCGGATTGGCGGGTCGATGGTCCGGCCGGCGGTCAGCATGGGCCTGGCCACCCGGACGGCGCAGACGCACGACGGCGCCGAGCTGCTCCGGCAGGCCGACTCGGCCCTGTCCGCGGCCAAGGCTGCGGGCAAGAACACCTGGCTGGAATTCCGCCCGGAGATGCTCGCGACGCCGTCCCACCAGGCGGAGGGCGAAACCGGCCTGCGCCAGGCCGTGGAGCTGGGGCAGATCTCGGTGCACTACCAGCCGGTGGTCTCCCCCGGGCTGGGCGCCGTGGTGCAGTTCGAGGCGTTCGCCCGCTGGGAGCGGCACGGCAAGCTGGTGCCGCCCAACCAGTTC
>DASSXE010000428.1:0-5146 GCA_035704125.1 Arthrobacter sp. | reverse complement strand
ACGTACGCCTGCAGCGCCATGATCAGCGCCTCCAGCATGTACATCGCCAGCGAGCCGGCCAGGACCAGTACCGAGGCGCCCTTGAGCAGGACGTTCTCCTGCATGACCAGGAACTCGATGCCGGAACCGGCAATCATCACGATCAGGTGACCGGCCAGCATGGTGGCGAACAGACGGAGGCTGTGCGTCACCGGGCGGACCAGGAAGTTGGAGATGATCTCGATCGGAATAACGATCGGAAGAATGTAGATCGGCACGCCGCTCGGGACGGTCGCCAGCTTGAAGTACTTCAGGCCGTTCTTCTTGACGCCGATGGCGATCCAGGTGATGTAAACGATCGCGGCCAGCACGTAGGCGCCGCCGACGTGCGAGAAGCTCGGGAGCTGGATGACCGGGATCGCACCGTAGATGTTGTTCACCAGGATGAAGAAGAACAGGCTGAACAGCAGCGGGACGTACTTGATGAAGTCCTTGCCGCCGATGATGTCCTTGGCGATGCCGTTGCGAACGAAGCCGTACGCGGCCTCGCCGGCGAACTGCAGCTTGCCCGGAACGAGCTGCTGCTTACGCGCAGCGATCACGAAGAAGGTGGCGATAATGACGACCGAGAGGATCACCAGCAGCATCTGCTTGGAGAATCCTTCGGCCGCACCCCAGGGCAGGATAGCCGGCAGGTGCAATTGTTCAATTCCGGGAGGAGTAAACTCTCCTGAATCTTGGGCCGGGAGCGCAAGCGCGATCAACGCGTTTCCTCTCTGCAGTGTCCATCATTGGGCGTTGGGCGGGGAGCGTCGGCATTCCTGCCGGCCGGTCCCCCTCTGAAATTTTTTGGCATTACTGTTCCGCGTCCTTGGACGGGCCACCTGCAGCGCCGTCTTCGCCAGCCGGATTCCGGTGACTGGTGAGGCCGTGCATATGAGAAAGATAGAACCCTCCCGCAGCTCCAAGCAGGGCGCCTGCGAGCACAATCCAGCGGGTTCCCCACAGATTATCCAGACCCCACCCTATCAAACTCCAGACGACGATTCCGCCAACGATGTAGCTGAAGACAGCGATCCCGGCGTTGTATCCGCCGTCGTTGCCGTCCTGCGAAACGCCGGGGGCACCGCCCGTGGCGGGGGTACTCCGGGGGGTCTTTTTATTGTGCTCTTTACGGTTCGGCATGGGTTCCGCCTTCCGTGGCGTCCGGGTCGTTGTAGATCTGCAGCCGGGCCTTGCCGAACCCGACGATTTCGGCGCCCTGCCAGGCCACGACGGTGACGACGGCACCGATCAGGAACCAGCGGGCGTGCAGCCAGTCCGGGGCTCCAAGGACGAACAGGACGACGGCGAAGCCGACAACCTTGATGAAGTAGGTGGCAACGAACATGCCGATGGCCCCGGAGGGGTTGTTGCGGCCGACGAAGTGGCCGACCAGGAGGCTGATGGCGAAGAAGGCCATCACCAGTGCCCCGCCGAAGAGAGCCGACAGGGCGCCGAAGCCGCCGTTGAAGATCCAGGCCGGCACGCAGGTCAGCAGGAGCGCCGCTCCCGCGGCGGCCGAACTGAGACCCAGCAGCCGCAGCCACAGCGACGTCGTGGGTCCGGAGACACCAACGGGACCGCGGCCGGGCGTGCGTCCGGGCTCGGCGTTGGAGGTCATGGGATCCCAATCGTCGCTGGCGTGAAGGACAGGAGTACGGCGAAAGGCCGCCCCTGAATTCTACACGAGATAGAACATGGCTAGGCCACGGGCAGGCGGGTGACCTTGGATTTTCGGCGGTAGCGGCGGATCAGGTCGGGACTCGCCAGGTACAGGCCGAGCACCGCGATGCTGCCGGCTACGCAGAGTGCGACGGCGGGCAGCGGGGCGGTCGCGGCGGTAAAGCCGAGGACGATCACCGCAACCGTGCAGGCCGTAACGGCCGCGGCAGACTGCAGGTGCGAGAAGCCGACGTCGGTCAGCCGCTGGTAGACGTGTTCGCGGTGGGAGGCGTACCAGCGCTCCCCCGCCTTGATCCGACGCAGCAGCGTGAACCCGGTGTCCGCCGCGTAGACCAGGATCGGCGAGAGGACATATTCAACGTAGACGCCGTTGAGGAAGGCGCCGACGGCGAGGGCGGCGACTGAGGCGCCGAGCAAGTAGCTGCCCACATCGCCCAGGAAAACGGAGCCGCGGCCCAGGTTCCACGGCAGGAAGCCGAGGAAAGACATGGCCAGCACGGCTCCCCCGGCGGTCAGCCACGGCTGGTCGGAGAACATCCCGGCGGCGGCGTAGGCCGCCCCGGCAGTGATGCCGTGCAGCCCGGAGATACCGTTGATGCCGTCCATGAAGTTGGCGATGTTGACGTAGGCCGCGATCGCCACGGCCGCCAGGGGCAGCCACCAGAACGACTGGCCGGTGAGCACAATCAGCGCGGCGGAGCCGGCAGCACCGATGCCCAGCTGGGCCGCGGCACGCCCGCGGATGGAGAGGCCCCGCAGGTCCTCGATCCAGCCCACCGCGGCACAGGCGGCGATGATCACCAGCACGACGGCGAAGATGGAACGGTTCACGGTGACGGCGCCGGTGAGGACCGCTGCCAGGTAGCCGGCGGCGGTGGCCAGTGCGGCGGCCAGGCCCATGCCGCGGATGGTCGCCGTGACGTGCGAGGACCGCGAGGAGGGGACATCCACCACGCCGAGGCGGACCAGCCATGGCTTCACGGCCAGCGGCAGGAGCAGGCTGGCCAGCAGCGTGATGACGGCCGTGATGACCATCGGTGTCATGAGGCGACCCGGACGATTCTGATCGGGCCCGTCTCGTCCGACTCGTCGTCGGGAATCTCCGCGATGCTGGCACCCTGTTCGGCCTCGCACCGGTCCAGCCAGACATCGAGGTCCAGCTTGTCGGGATCCTGTTCGGAAGCCCGGGTGTGCGAGATCTTCGGGTGTAGCGGACGCTGGTCCAGTTCCCCGGTGCCGACGAGTTCTTCGTGCAGTTTCTCCCCCGGGCGCAGGCCGGTGTAGATGATCTCGACTTTCCTGCCGGACATCGCGATCATCCGCTGCGCCACATCCAGGATCCGGACCGGTTCCCCCATGTCGAGGATGAGCACGTCGCCGCCGGCGCCGATGGCCCCGGCCTGGATGACCAGCTGGCAGGCCTCCGGGATGGTCATGAAGAAACGGGTGACGTCCGGGTCCGTGACCGTGACGGGGCCGCCGACGCGGATCTGTTCGGTGAACAGGGGCAGCATGGATCCCCGGCTGCCCATGACGTTGCCGAACCGGACGGAGACGAACCTGCTGTTGGTCTGGCCGGCCATCCAGGCGGTCAGTTTCTCCGCGACCCGCTTTGAGTGTCCCAGCGCGGTGGTGGGGTTGGCCGCCTTGTCCGTGGAGATGTTGACGAAGTGCGAGACACCGGCGCCCTGGGCGGCGCGCAGCACGTTCAGGGTGCCGCAGACGTTGGTCTTCCAGGCCTCCACCGGATACTGCTGCAGCAACGGGGCGTGCTTCAGGGCCGCGGCGTGGAACACCACCTCCGGCCGCCGGTCATCGAAGATCTCCCGCAGGGCCTCGCCGTCGCGGATGTTGGCCAGCACCGTGTCGCGCCCGGCCAGCAGCCCGCGGCCGGTGATCGAGATCTGGGTCTGCTGCAGGCCGGTCTCGTCGTGGTCGAGCATGATCAGCTCGGCGGGGGCGAACGGCATGATCTGGCGGCAGAGTTCCGAGCCGATCGACCCTCCGGCGCCGGTGACCAGGACGCGCTTGCCCCTGATGTAGCCGGCGATCTCGTCGACCTTGATATCGACGGGGCGCCGCCCGATCAGGTCCTCGACCGCCACGTCGCGGAAGTCCGAGAAGCCTGCCGGCGCGCCGCCGCCCAGCATGTCGCGCAGCGGGGGCAGGACCAGCACACGGATGTTCAGTCCCGCGACGGCATCGGAGATGCGGCGCACCACGGAGGCCTCGACATTGGCGAAGGCCAGTACCAGGACGGTGGCGCGGGTCCGGCGGATGATCGCCGGCAGGTCATCCCCCCGGCCCTGGACCTGGACGCCGGAGAGCCGGAGGTGCTTCTTGGCCGGGTCGTCGTCGATCAGGCCCACCGGGAAGTACGGGGACTCGGAGTCCTGCAGCATCCTGGTCAGGAGGGAGTTGCCCAGGAAGCCGGCGCCGTAGATGAGGGTGTTCTGCGCCCCGTCGCCGGGCCGGCTGCGGCTTTCCACATAGAGCCGTTTGGCGTAGCGGGCGGCGCCCATGAAGAGGCAGGCGAAGGGGAAGGCGATGAGGCCGACGCTGCGGCCGATGTTGATGGCTTCGTAGAGCACCAGCAGGCTCGCGGTGATGGACGCGGCAACGATCACGGTGACGAAGACCAGGGCCCGGGCTTCCTGGAAGCTGCCGAAGGGGTAGCGGCCCCGGTACAGGGCGAGGGCGTACCCGGCGAGCACCTGGACGACGACGGCGATCGCGGCGATGACGGCCGCGCCGGCGAACTGCTCGGCGCGGATCCCCATCTCGTAGCGCAGCAGCAGTGCCAGGACGACGGCCACGACCCACGACATGGAGTCCAGGAAGAGCTGGATCCAGATCCAGAGGGCAGGTTTTTCGTCCCGCATCAGCTCGGGTTCACGAGTTTCAGATTTCGTAGTCAACAGAGTTTGCAACCGACTTCCACTACCACGGCGGCAAGGCGCCTGTTTCAAAAAAGCCCCGCCGCGAAACCGTCGGACGGCACGGGGCCTAGAACGATACTAAGCTCTTTCGGTGCCGCGGCCCGTATCTGCGGCCAGCGGCGGCATGGGTTTCCAGGCCGTGTCGGCCAGGATGGCGCGCGATTCCCGCCATCCCTGCCAGAGTGCGCCGGCCCCCTTGAGAGTCCGTTCCACCAGCACCAGCCGGGTGATTTCCTTCAGGAAGGTCAAGGCAGTTCCGGCCGCGAACCCGGCCCGGTTGAACTTGCCGTGGGCGCGAAGATACTGGGCGACATAGCCGCGGTTGCGCATCACGTAACGGCGGCTCAGATCGGAGGAGTCGTTGAGGTGGCGCAGGCCCAGGTCCACCTGCCGCTGGGCGCGGACCTTTTTGATGACGAAGGCGTTCACGTAGACCACCGGGGTCAGCTGTGCGGCGAGCCAGCCGTAGACCGCATCGTCCCAGGTGATGAAGAAGCGCGGGT
>DASSXE010000252.1:0-8649 GCA_035704125.1 Arthrobacter sp. | reverse complement strand
TCCCGACGTCGAGTTCATCAAAGTCGGCGACATTTGTTCGGTCCCCTTCAATATCGCCTGCGGCCGTTGCCGCAACTGCAAGGAACGCAAGACCGGCATCTGCCTGAACGTCAACCCCGCCCGTCCGGGCGCCGCGTACGGCTACGTGGACATGGGCGGCTGGGTCGGCGGCCAGGCGAACTACGTCCTGGTCCCTTACGCAGACTGGAACCTGCTGAAGTTCCCGGACCGGGACCAGGCCCTTGAGAAGATCATGGACCTGACCATGCTCTCGGACATCTTCCCGACCGGCTTCCACGGCGCCGTCACCGCAGGCGTCGGCGTGGGCTCCACCGTCTACATCGCCGGAGCCGGGCCCGTGGGCCTCGCGGCAGCCACGAGTGCGCAACTGCTGGGCGCCGCCGTCGTGATTGTCGGAGACATGAACGAGGACCGACTGAAGCAGGCGAGGAGCTTCGGCTGCGAGACCGTCGACCTGTCCAAGGGCGGACCCGCAGAGCAGATCGAACAGATACTCGGCGTTCCCGAGGTGGACTGCGGCGTCGACGCCGTCGGCTTCGAGGCGAAGGGCCACGGCCACGACGCGAAGGAAGCACCGGCCACGGTGCTGAACTCCCTGATGGAGCTCACCACCGCCGGCGGTGCGCTCGGCATTCCCGGCCTGTACGTCACCGGGGACCCGGGCGGCATCGACGAAGCCGCGAAGAAGGGCGCGCTGAGCCTGAGCCTTGGCACCGGCTGGGCCAAGTCCCTCAGCTTCACCACCGGTCAGTGCCCGGTGATGAAGTACAACCGCGGCCTCATGATGGCGATCCTGCACGACAAGGTCCACATCGCCAAGAACGTCAACGCCAAGTCCATTGCGCTTGAGGACGCACCCAAGGGCTACGCCGAGTTCGACGCCGGCGCCGCCACAAAGTACGTGCTTAACCCGAACGGCTACCTGAGCTAAGGCCCGCTGCGGCTGGGTAATCCACTTTCCGGCGGCCGCATACCTGCACAATCCGGTGCAGGTATGCGGCCGCAGGAATACTTAAAGGGTGCCCGTTTCCAAACATGCCTACCTGAGTTTGCCCACGTCCCGCCCGATGTCTGGTTGGATAGAAGGTACTGAGAGGGAACGCTGGAGGGACCACCTCCACCCAACCAGGAAGGTTGCAGTTGCAATGGAGCTCATCGAGGCCGAGCACCCCCGGCCACGCCATTTCCTACTTCACCTGAGTGACTTACATCTGCTGGGCGGTACCGATCCGCTGCACGGTTTCGTGGACAGCGAGGCCCATCTGCGGCAACTTTTCGAGGAGGTCCAGGCCTCCGGCGCCCGTCCCGAAGCCGTCATCTTCACCGGGGACCTGGCCGACCGCGGCGAGGCCGACGCCTACGCCAAGCTGCGACGCATCGTCGAACCCGCGTGCGAGGCGATGGGCGCCAGGATCATCTGGGCGATGGGCAACCACGACGACCGCGCCAATTTCCGGACCGGACTCCTGGACGAACCTGCCGACGGCGCCCCGGTGGACCGCAGCTACTTCCTGAACGGCCTGCGGATCATCACCCTGGACACCTCGGTGCCCGGCTTCCACCACGGCGAACTGAGCCGGGACCAGCTGGACTGGCTGGCGGATGAGCTGTCCACGCCGGCTCCGGACGGCACCATCCTGGCCCTGCACCATCCGCCGGTCCCGTCCGTGCTGGACCTTGCCGTGCTGGTTGAGCTGCGCGGCCAGGCCGCCCTGGCGGCGGTGCTCCGGAACTCCGACGTGCGGACCATCCTTGGCGGTCACCTGCACTATTCCACGTCCGCCATGTTCGCGGGCATCCCGGTGTCCGTCGCCTCAGCCACCTGCTACACCCAGGATTTGAACGTTCCCGTGGGCGGCAGCCGCGGCAGGGACAGCGGCCAGGCCTTCAACCTGGTCCATGTGTACGAGCACACCATCGTGCACTCGGTGGTCCAGCTGGGCGAGACGCTGCCTCCGGTGGGCGAATTCGTCACCGCGGAGGAGGTGCAGCGCCGGATCACGGCCGCCGGAATCCGGCTCCCGGGCCAGGGCCGTCCGGAGAACCCCCCGGCCCCCGCCGGGGACCGCCGGATGACGTTCCTGAACTAGCCGGCCACTCCCGCTACTTCTCCCAGGGAGCCTTGATCGGGAAGTACTTCTCCAGGAAATCCGTCACGAGTTCGGCGCGTTCCTCGGCCGGGACTTCGGGGAAGCTGCCGTCGTTGAGGCAGAAGAAGTCCATGTTGCGCTTGGACAGCAGCTTGGGCAGGTAGTTCAGGCCTGCCCGGGCGGTCGTGTCCACGTACCGCACCTTGGCCCCGGTCTGGGTCACGGCCCGGCCGGTCAGCAGCGCGTAGTAGTGATAGAACGAATTCGTCACGGAGATGTTGTCCGCGGCCCGGAACCGGCTGGCCGCCGTCTTGGCGAACTCGTCCGGGAACTCCTGCTCCATCTTGGCGGTCACGCTGCGGCGCAGCGGCGCGGCGGTGTGCTCCAGGTGCCGGGTGGTGATCCGGCCAAAGCGGTTCCACAGCAGCTTGCGGTTGACCCGCGCCGCGTTCTCGAACCCGCTGCGTTCGGCATCGTTGTCGCCGAGGCCTATGCGGGTCTCCGCCTCGATGAATTTGGTGATCCCGCCCGGGGTGAAGAACATGTCCGGTCCGACGGTGCGGCCGAAGAACATGTCATCGTTGGAGTACAGGTAGTGCTCGGAGAGGCCGTCGATGTGGTGCAGCTGGCTCTCGACGGCCTGCGAGTTGTGGGTGGGCAGCACCGACGGGTCGGCGAAGAATTCCTCGCTCCGGACGATCGTCACGCCGGGGTGCTCGGCCAGCCACTCCGGGGCGGGTGAGTCCGTGGCGATGAAGATCCGCCGGATCCACGGCGCGAACATGTACACCGAGCGCAGGGCGTACTTCAGTTCGTTGATCTGCCGGAAGCGGGCCTCATGGTCGTCGCCTTCACCCACGACGACGCCGGCCATCCGGGCGCGGCGGGCCGCGATGTATTCGGGCGATGAGCCGTCCACCCAGGAGAAGACCAGGTCGATGTCGAAGTTGATGTCGCTGGCGTGGTCGGCAAACATGTTTTCGATCGTCGGCCAGCTGTGGCCGTAGCGTTCGACGGTGCCGCGCACGGCATCCTGGGCCTGCAGGGTCCGCCGGGTGAGCGAATTCTCGATCGGCAGGATCAGCTGGTCGCCCTCGAAGCTCCAGAGCTCGAGCTGAACGCCGGCTGAGGCGCCGAATTCGAGCCCGCCGTGGGGCTCCACGCAGGGCCGGTACAGCCGGAAGATGCGGGCCTGGCGGTTGGGAGAGAGCTCGCCGTCGGCCACCAGGACCGAGGATTTCTTCTTGGCGTCCACCGTCATGGAGTAGAACGGTTCGTCCCGGCAGGCCTCGACCAGGGCGGCGCGCAGTTCGCGGCGGTTCTTCCAGTCCACCGCGATCACCGGCCGGTGGTTGTTGCCGCGGACCAGCAGGTAATCGATGTTGGCGCGGACCAGCACATCGCGGACGAACAATAGGTCTTCGACCATCGACTGGTACGGCGTGCGGTTTTCATTGATCAGCGCGTACCGGCCGTGCCGGCGGACAATGTCGCTGCGGGAACGGAACCTGGCGACGGCGGCGGCGGAGGTGACCTCGGCGTGGGCGTGGTCATCCTCGGTGGCCTGGCTGCCGTAGTAAATCTCGTCCTGGATCAATGCGTCGGTAATGTCGAATCTCCGTGTTTCCTGGGTGGGTGGACCTCTATTGGCATGATATCGCGGGCCGCCAAAACGGCCCGGGTTTCCGGCCTTATCCGGCCAGCGCAGCCCGCCAGTGGCGCAGGAACGCCGCTCCGGCGTCGTCGTGGATGATCTCTTCGCCCAGCCCCAGGTCCGCGGCGGTCAGGACCGCGTACGGTTTGACCGGGATGCCGTCGGCCGGACGGACGTCCACGTGCTTGACCGGGTGGTCATTGTGGAAGAGCCAGTCGGCCATGGCGTAGTCGGTGCGTGAATCGCCGACGGTCCGCCAGGCCTGCGGGGTGATGCCCCGGGTGGCCAGCAGTTCCACGGCCCGGCTCGCGCCGAGGTCCTTGCCCAGCCGGACGGATTCGATGTCCGTGGAGATGATGGTGGGGTCGACGCGGTAGTCGATCACGTCGTCGCTGTTCGGGGCGTGGTGGTCCAGCCGGACCACCCCCAGCCCGTGCCGGGCCATCAGGTCCATGGCGTCGGCGTCGAACAGGGCCTGCTCCGCGCGGTAGTCGGAATTGGCGACGGCGACGTGCTGTTCCACCGACACCATGGCCCGCTTGGTCTCGTCGAAGAACATGTGGGTGGCGTAGTCCTCGGCCACGAGCCGCCTGACATCGTCGCCGAACGCCTCCGGGATGGCGAGACCGGAATCCACATGGACCGTCCCGGGGCCGGCGGCCGTATAGCTGAACCAGACGGCGCCCTTCTCGCAGATCGCATGCACCACGAGCCCCTCGGGCATGCCGGCGGCGATCATCGGCTCCATCACCTGCTCGCGGATGAAGGCATCGGAACGTCCGGTGTTGAAGATGACGGGGATCCCCGCCGCCGCGAGAGCCAGCAGGTCCGCGATGATGTCCGGCCGGACGGTGCGGCTGACCGGGCTCGCGATCGGACCGTCGACATCGAGCAGCAGGGCCAGCGGCGGGGCGGAAATCTGGGCGGCAGTCATGCCCCCATTGTCTCAGCCGGGAACCACCGGGGAGGTGCCGGGTCCGGCCGAGGGCGACTTATGGTCACTGTTTGGCCACAACCTCGGGTGCCGGGCCTTCGTGGATTCCCCTGGCCAGGGATGTTCCATAGGCTTGCATGGTGATCTTCAAAGCTGTGGGCGAGGGACGCCCTTACCCCGACCATGGTTTCCATACGCCCAAGGACTGGGCGGCACTGCCGCCGCGGCCGGTCCGGCTGGACGAACTCGTGACCACCAAGCGCACCCTGGACCTCGAGGCCCTGCTGGCCGAGGATTCGACGTTCTTTGGTGACCTCTTCCCGCACGTGGTGGAATTCCGCGGCGAGCTGTACCTCGAAGACGGCCTGCACCGGGCCGTCCGCACCGCTCTGCACCAGCGCACTGCCATCCACGCCCGTGTCCTGGTGGTCAATGGCTAGGAAGCCGCAGGACCCCACCGTTCTGCATGGGCATCACGTGGTTACCGGCTCGGACCTGCGGGCCACGTTCGTGGAGCAGGACGAGCTGGAGAATCCGGTACGGATGCGGCGGCGCATCCTCCACGGGGTGGTCCTGGTGCTGCTGGTCGGGCTGCTTGCCGCCGCGGTGGTGGTGGCGCTCGCCATCCAGGACGGTCGGATCAAGATTCCGACGGCGGAACGCAGCCACGCCGCGGTCTCGGCCTGTCCGGAGGCGACGTATGACTACACGCCGCACGAGAAGGTCAATCTCAACGTGTACAACTCCACGAGCCGGCCCGGGCTGGCCCGGACGGTGGCGGACCAGTTCGCGGCCCGGAAGTTCGTCGTCGGCGCGGTGGGCAACACACAGTCCGGCTACCACGGGGTGGCGATGGTGGTCTCCGGCGCCGCCGGCCAGTCCTCGGCGTTCAGCGTCCAGCGCAACCTCCCCGGCTCTGATTACGTCCAGGACGGCCGCACCGACGCGAGCGTGGACGTGATCCTGACCGGTGACTTCAAGGACCTCGCGAAGCCCGAACTCGTCGACCAGACACCCGGCAAGCTCAGCTGCCCGCGGGAGACACGCCGCGAGGCCGACACCCCCGGCCAGCCGGTGGTGCCGACGGTGGTCCCGGCCAGCCCCAACCCCTAGCCCGCCCCCGAGGCGTGCGGCGAGGCGTTGCGTGGCGCGGGTGCTTACTCAGCGAGCCTTAGCGGGCGGCCGGCGTCGTCGAACCTGGCGCCTGCGCCCAGCTGGACAAACCTGACCGTGCGCGCAATCCGCGCCTCCGCCTCCGGGTCGGCGCCCGCCCCGTCGCCGCGTGCCGCGCTGGAGGAGAGCGTGCCGTGGATGAGCTGGGCGAGTTGGCTGATGTCCGCTTCGGGCAGGTATTTCCCGGCCACGCCGTCGCGCAGGATGTCCTGCAGCAGGACGCTCAGTTCGCCCACGTGGTCGGCCAGTTTGGCGAACGACGCGGGGGAGAGTACCGCGGCCATCGCGGGCCCGGGTGGCAGGTGGCGCCGGCTGAGGTCGGCGACCTGCGCACGCACGTAGAGCGCCAGCCGGTCCACCGGGTTCTCCAGTGCCGCCAGGGCTTCGCGCAGTTCGACCAGGAAGCGCTCGGTCTCGTCGAGGGCGTACGCGATCAGGAGTTCTTCGATGTCCGCGTAGTAGTTGTACACGGCGGTCCGGCCGATCTGCGCGTGCCGGGCCACGTCGGTCATGGTCAGCCCTGGCAGCCCGTGGGTGAAGAGCAGCTCGCCGAACGCGGTCAGGATCCGCCGCTGTGTTTCGGCACGTTGGGCGGCGTTGCTCGCGGCCGTAATCCTAGGCATACGGACACTTTAGCGCGATCTGTCAGTAAAAGTACGCCGTCCGGGGAGCCGGCCGCCGGTGGCGCGGCGGCCGGGGGCGATGACGCGGGAAAATCACGTCCCGGAAACGCCGCCGAAACCTCGGCCGTGCATGCTGGTGCCGACGGGGCCCCGACGGCGGGGCACCACTGGGGAGGAACAGGCGATGGATGACAATGGCTCACCGGTGCGGACGTGCTCGGAACTGTCCGTGGGGGATGACATCGAGGCGTGGCACAACGGCCGGCTGTTCCACCGGGGACGCGTCACCCAGACGGTCCCGCTGATGGAACTGTTCTGGATCCTGGATGCCCGCACCGGTGCCCGGAAGCTGCTGGACGTGGAGGCGTTGGAAATAATCCGGTGCGCAGCGTCCGACGACGGCGGCCTGGAGCTGGCGCGGCCCGCCTGATGGAACCGCGCCGGTGCCTCAGGCCGGGAACCGGCGGCCGTCAGACCGCGCAGCCGTCCGGTCCGCAGGCCTGGCCGCCGTCGCCGCCGGCCGCGGCGTCAACCATGACCAGCGGGTGGCTCTCCTGCCAGGCCTGGTTCAGGGCGGCTTCAAACGTTTCGGCCGGCTGGGCGCCGGAGATTCCGTATTTGCGGTCGATCACGAAGAACGGCACGCCGCTCACTCCCAAGGCCCGGCCTTCCGCGACGTCGCGCCGGACGTCGTCGGCGTATTTGTCCGTGGTGAACAGCTCGTCGACCTCGGCGGCGTCGATGCCTAGTTCCAGGCCCAGCGAGGTGAGGTAGGAGCGGTTGCCGATGTCCTGGCCGTGCTCGAAGTGGTCGCTGAGCAGACGCTCCTTGGCCACGTCCTGCTTGCCGTGCACCCCGGCCAGGTGGATCAGCCGGTGGGCGGCGAAGCTGTTGGCCACCACGACGTTGTCGAAGCGATACTGCAGCCCCTCCGCGGCCGCCTGGGCGGCGACGTGGTCGAACATGCCGGCGACCTGCGCCGGGTCCATGCCCTTGCGGTTGCTCAGGTAGTCCAGTTCGGTGCCGTCGTAGTGGTTGGGCAGGCTGGGATCCAGCTGGAAGCTGCGCCAGTGCACCTCCACGGAATCGCGGTGCGGGAAGCCGGCGAGGGCAGTTTCAAAACGGCGCTTGCCGATGTAGCACCAGGGGCAGGCGACATCGGACCAGATCTCAATCTTCATGCTGGCAACAACCGCGGCGGCCGGCGGTGCATTCCCGCGCCCCGGGGTTACGGCGCGACGGGGCGCTCCAGGACGAAGTCGTGTTCCACGGTGTTTCCCAACCGGAAGGACTTCGTTCCGACCTTTCGGAAACCGGACTTCTCGTAGAAGCGGAGGGCCCGTGCGTTCTGGTTGTTGACGCCGAGCCAGAGTCCCCGGGCGCCCGCGGCGGCAGCGGCTTCGATGCTGGCCCGCATCAGCTCGGCGGCGGCACCGAGGCCGTGGTGGTCCGGGTGGACGTAGCACTTGCTCAGCTCGGTGGACGGGGTGATGCAGAGCGCGGCGGCCACCTCCGGGTCCTGTGCCGGGCGGTCCACCAGCAGGCTGTAGCCGCGCAGGTCCCCGCCGACATCGAGCACCAGCACCGTCACGTCGGGGTCCGCCAGGTAGGCGCGGAAGTTGTTTTCGCTCAGGGTGTTGGCCAGGTGCGCGGCGATGTCCTCCGGCCGCGATTCCGGCGGGCAGGCGAGCGGGAAGGTGATGGCCGCGAGTTCTGCCAGCGCGGCGGCGTCCGCCAGGGCGGCGGTCCGGATGTGGTGGCTCATAGCAAAACCATAGTGCCGGCGCCGTCCCCGGGGCTCAGTCGAACGGGTACGTGACGTAGGCAAGACGGTCCGAATCGGGGGCCCAGCTGTTGACGTTCAGCGTTCCCTGCCCGCCGAACAGGGCCCAGCTCTGCAGCGGGGTTGTCCAGTCCTCCAGCGCGACGACGACGACGTCGACGGCCAGGTTTTCGGGGTGGCCGAGGGTTCCCGGCGGGAAGCGCACGTAGCTGGCGAGCCGCCCGTCCGGTGAAAGGTGCGGGAACCAGTCGACGCTTGCACTCCTGAGCAGGCACTCGAGTCCGGACCCGTCGGGGCGGATGCGGGCCAGCTGGGCATGCCCGGGCCGGTCCGTGAAGGCCTCCGTGTTCAGGTAGATCCACTCCCCGTCC
>DASSXE010000061.1:0-4565 GCA_035704125.1 Arthrobacter sp. | reverse complement strand
ATGACGTCCGCGAACGAATCGGGGCGGTATCGGCGGTACAGGGCGGTCGTTACGGTCACAGCTAAACCCTACCAATCGGCACAGACATAAAAGACCCCCCATGCACCCGCCAGAGCCCATTTACCCTTGCTACCTTCCGGTCCTGGGGGAGTTCAACAGGATGACGCCACATGAGGGGCCGTCGACTACTTTACCCGACGTTGGGGCCTGCCCCGAATCCACGCCCGGGTCCGCCCGGAGTCGTGCCGCGGCGCCCGCGGGAAGGCGGGCCTTTCGCCGCGTCCCGGAGCTGCAGCGGCGGCCCCGGAAGGCCCAATTGGGCGATGGCGGGAAGATCGGGTAGTCTAGTATCTGCTTTTGATTCAGAAGCAACTGGAGAATTCGCCTAGCGGCCTATGGCGCACGCCTGGAACGCGTGTTGGGTTAACGCCCTCGGGGGTTCAAATCCCCCATTCTCCGCGGTTGGCCCCGGTCCCTTGGACCGGGGCCTTTTTGCGTCTATGCCCGGGGTGTCCGGCGTGGCATTGGGGGGCGACGACGGCGGCTGCCGCCCGGCAGACGCGGTGCGGACGAGGCTAGTAGCCGAAGCCCAGCCGCCGGAGCCGGGCCCGGGCTGCCAACTCGCTGGGTCCCACCTTGCCGAGGGCCAGGTGAACGACGGCGAGCGTGACCCGCGTGGCCAGCTTCACCGGGAGCGGGAAAGGTCCCAGCCGGGCGGTCCGCAGCCCAAGCATCTCGCGGTAGTGGGGCTCCAGGCTGGCCACGGCCGCCGCGAACAGCACCCGGTAGCCCGGCCGGAGCGCCGGATGCAGCGGGGGATTGCGGATGAAGCCGACGGTTTCGTCGACCGTGCTGCCCCCGGCGAGGTGGCCGCCGTCGTACCAGTCCCTCAGTTGGCGGCGCATCTGCGCCTCGCTCACGGGCGGCGACTCCACGCCCATCATCGTGCCGGCATGCGCCCACTCGCGGACGTACGCATCGGGGCCGCCCGGAATCGGCGGCCCGAACATCGTGTGTGCCGTGAGGAACGCATCCGTGAAGGCGATGTGGACCCAGCGAAGCAACTCGGGATCGTTCGCGGCGTAGGGCCGCACCGTGCCATGGGCGTCCGCGTACTCGCCCCGGACGGATTCGTGGAGCCGCAGCACCCACCCGGTCGCATCCGTTGCGGCGCTCGAGGACCCGTAGGTGACGGTGAAGATCCAGCGGATGGTCCCGGCAAGCCGGCCCAGCGGGTCCTCGCGGAAGCGCGAATGGTCGTGGACCCCGGCCAGGGCGCCTGGGTGGAGGGACTGCATGAGCAGCGCGCGGATGCCGGCAACAATGGTGGGCATGCCCCCGTGCACCGCCCAGACCGCAGACCCGGGAAGGTGGAAGCCGGCATCGTCGCCCTCCTCGAGCCGGGCCACCCACTCCGGAGCGGTGGTCCTTGAACCCGTAAAGGTGTGGCGGAGCTCGGCTTGAAATTCCCTCAGGACATTGCGCATGTTCCATTCTGCTCCACCTTCCCGACGGGTGGTACTTGTTCCCGGACAAGTAATTACTGGGTCCTTACTTGAGTTAAAGAGGGGTAGTTCGGACGGTTCACAGCCCTGAACGATTGTGGTCCCATGAAAAAGTCAGTCCGCGCAATCGGAGACTGAGGATGTGGGGTCTATATCGTGGGAAAACACTGGGGAAACACGGCCAGCGAGCAAAAAACAAGAAATAGAATCCTGGCGGTGCGCTGCCTATCGGGCGGTTTCTGCCTTTCCCTGGCGGTCCTGACCTTCGGAATCCAGGGCGTCTCGGGTTCCGGCTCTCCCGTGGTGTCGGTCGGTATGCCAGCCCGCGACGTGGCGGTACAGCCCACTCTGCGGCCGGGTGCCACCGGCTCCGGTGCAGCAGTAGGAGTGACGACGGCTGCCGGTGTCGCCGCAGCGGCCGCCGCCGGTGACCCCGCCGGGGCAGGGTTCACGACGGATCCGCGTGCGCTCGTGGCCTACTCGCGGTCAGCAGTCCTGACGGGCACCAAGGACGGCGTCCCCGGGGAACTCAATGTCGCCTCCGCCGGGCTCAAGCGGCCGGCCGAGGGTTTCCTCATGGCGCCGCTTGAGATCCTGCATCCGTCGTCGCCTTTCGGCCTGCGGACCAGTCCGCTGTCCGGGGTGGCGGGGGAATTCCACTGGGGCCAGGATTTTGCGGCCGATTGCGGGACCCGGGTCTACGCCGCCGACGCCGGAGTGGTGCGGGCGGTGGGCTGGCATCCCTGGGGCGGCGGAAACCGGGTGGAGATCGACCACGGGAACGGTCTGATCACCACGTACAACCACCTTGAGGGGATCGCCGTCAAGAAGGGCGAATCGGTCCGGGTGGGTGAGGTCATTGCCCGGGTGGGGACGACGGGGTCCTCGACGGGCTGCCACCTCCATTTCGAGACCATCCTGAACGGGGTTCACCAGAACCCCATGGACTGGACCTTCCTCCCGACCACCCAGACTGACCAGCTCGGCACCATCGAGATGACCAGCTACGCGCCCGACGCCGGATTGCCCACCAACGCCTCGCTGGGCTGGGCCATACCGGTGTCCGGCGACGGACGCCACGAGGTGGCTAACGGGGCCCAGGAAGTGCCGGCGGCGATGCTCCCGCGGGTACCCTCCTTTGCCTCCTCGCCCTCGCCGTCCGGGAGCTGGGACGCCATATCGCCGACGAAGCAACAGACCTTCTCGGCAACCGCCGGTCCCGGCCAGACGCCAGGTACGTCCGCCACCGGGTCCTCCCAGCCGCCGACTGGCACGCCTACCGGCTCTACTTCGCCCGCGGCCCCGCAGGAGCCAGCCACGTCTGTGCCGCCCCCGGCATCGGCGGCGACGCCTCCCGCCACCCCGACACCGCAACCGACCACGCCGACACCGCCGCCGACCACCGAACCGGCGCCTCCTGCCGTGACGCCGCCCGTTGCCTCGACACCGCCGACCCCACCATCGACACCGCCGGCCCCGACGACCCCGCCGGTCGCAGAGCCGGCCCCCTCGGTGGTGACGCCTCCGCCTCCGCCGCCTCCGCCGCCTGTGGTCGTGGCCCCGCCCCCGCCGCCGGTGGTGACACCGCCGGTCGCGGTGGCGCCCCCTCCACCGCCCGCGGTCGTGCCTCCGCCCCCTCCACCGCCCGCGGTCGTGCCTCCGCCCCCTCCGCCGGTCGTGACGCCGCCGCCCGTCGTCGCGCCCCCGCTGCCGCCTTCCCCGGGGACGCCGGCACCCTCCGGGAGCGTCCTGCCATCCGGCACCGCCGCACCACCGTCGGCCACCACCGGGCCCTAGCGCCGCAATCTGGAAGGGGCACAAACCCATACCCCCGCGCGTTGGTGTCGAATGACGGACGTGACCACTCCCGGAACCGGGTTCCGGGCACGACGACTCCACCGACCCCGTGAGGATCCACCATGACTGCTCTGCACGACATCCCGCTTACCCTCAACGACGGCACGGAAACAGATTTCGGCCGTTTCAAGGGCCAGGTGGTGCTGGTGGTGAACGTCGCTTCTCAGTGCGGCTTCACGCCCCAGTACGCGGGCCTCGAAGCCCTGCACAACAAGTTCCAAGCGGAGGGCTTCACCGTACTGGGCGTCCCCTGCAACCAGTTCGCGGGGCAGGAACCCGGCGGCGACGCCGAAATCGCAGACTTCTGCGAACGCAACTTCGGCGTGACGTTTCCGCTGACCACCAAGGCCAACGTGCGCGGCAAAGACCAGCACCCCCTCTACGGGCAGCTGACCAAATTCAAGAAAGGACTGCTGCCGGGCCTGGTGAAGTGGAATTTCGAGAAATTCCTGGTCAACCGGGACGGCGAGATCGTGGCCCGGTTCGCTCCGACGGTGGAACCGGATTCCCCCGAGGTCGTCGAAGCAATCCGGAGCGCCCTGGCCTGACAGGCAGCACCTGTCCCTTTTCGCCAGGGCACAAATTCGCTATGGCCCAAGTTCGCTAGGGCACAAAGGGGTCTATGCCTCGGCGTCCCCACGTCCTAGACTGGCCGGACCCTCCGACTTCCGGGCCCGTTCGCGGCATCATCGCGGCGCCCGCAGGCAGCGCTTTCGACGCTCACTTGGAGGGCGCATCAGAACGCTTCGTGAATCACAACTGGGCACTCAACATTGGGGTCCGTGAAACCAGGAGGAAAGTGATGACAGGAAACAAAGCCGTTGCCTACAAGGGGCCAGGAAAAGTCGAGCTCATTGACATTGACTACCCCACTTTCGAACTCAAAGACGGACCAGGCGTCAACCCGGCCAACGTGGGCCGGCAGGTGCGCCACGGCGTCATTCTCAAGACTGTCGCGACCAACATCTGCGGTTCGGACCAGCACATGGTCCGCGGCCGCACCACAGCTCCCGCCGACCTGGTCCTCGGCCACGAAATTACCGGCGAGGTCGTCGAGGTAGGTCCCGACGTCGAGTTCATCAAAGTCGGCGACATTTGTTCGGTCCCCTTCAATATCGCCTGCGGCCGTTGCCGCAACTGCAAGGAACGCAAGACCGGCATCTGCCTGAACGTCAACCCCGCCCGTCCGGGCGCCGCGTACGG
>DASSXE010000002.1:0-3827 GCA_035704125.1 Arthrobacter sp. | reverse complement strand
GGTGCCGTTGAGCGTGGCCACCGCACGGGTGCCCTTGGAAACGCCGTCCTGGTTGACAACGCGTTCGCGGATGTTCAGCCGGCGCGCCTGGAAGGTGGTGCAGTTGGAGGTGGAGGTCAGCTCGCGGTACGCCCCCTGGGTGGGAACCCAGGCTTCGCAGTCGAACTTGCGGGCCGCGGAGGTTCCGAGGTCACCGGCGGCCGTGTCGATCACGCGGTAGGGCAGCTCGCACTTGGCCAGCATCTCTTCTTCCCAGGCCAGCAGGCGGGCGTGCTCCGCGGCTGCCTCCTCGACCGTGGTGTAGATGAACATCTCCACCTTGTTGAACTGGTGGACACGGATGATTCCGCGGGTGTCCTTGCCGTGCGACCCGGCCTCGCGGCGGTAGCAGGAGCTCTGCCCGGCGTAGCGGACCGGTCCGGCGGAGAGGTCCAGGATCTCGTCCGCGTGGTAGCCGGCGAGGGCCACCTCGGAGGTGCCCACCAGGTACAGGTCGTCTTCGGCGAGGCGGTAGATCTCGGCGTCGTGCTTGACGTCGAATCCGGTGCCCTGCATGGTCTCGGGACGGACCAGGGTAGGGGTGATCATCGGGACGAAGCCGGCGTCGATGGCCTGCTCCATGGCCATCTGCAGCAGCGCCATCTCGAGCCGGGCGCCCACGCCGCGGAGGAAGTAGAAACGCGATCCGGAGACCTTGGCGCCGCGTTCCATGTCGATGGCGCCGATCAGCTCACCGATTTCCAGGTGGTCCTTCGGGGTGAAGTCGGGGAACTCGCGCGGCGTGCCAACCGTCTTGACCACAACGTAGTCGTCCTCGCCACCTGCGGGGACGCCGTCCTCGACCAGGTTCGGGATGCCGCGGAGCAGTTCCTCGTGGGCCGCCTGGGCGGTGTCTGCCTCCGCGGAGGCTTCCTTGACCGACGCGGCCAGCACCTTCACCTCGGCCAGGAGTGCCTGCTTCTCCTCGCCCTTGGCCTGGGCAACCTTCTTACCGAAGACGTTCTGCTCGGCCCGCAGGTTTTCGAAGCGGATCAGCGCGGAACGCCGGGCGGAATCTGCGGCGATGATCGCGTCCACCACTGATTCGTCGGCGCCGCGGGCGCGCTGGCTGGCACGGAACTTGTCCGGATTTTCGCTGAGGTCTTTTACGTCGATCACCAGACAAGAGTATCGAATCCGCAGGGTATCACCGGGCAGTCCAGCCGCGGGGCGCGGGCGGGATACTGTTGGAGCACCATGCGCGACTGGCTGCTGTACCTCGTCATCGCTGGGGTCCTGGCCTTTGCCGTCTCCAGTTGGTGGGGTGTGCGCCGGCTCAAGGCCAGGCACACGCGCAGCGCGGTCTGGGAAGAAACGCACCACCCCGGCCTGACCCGGCAAAAGGTCGCCGTGGTGCTCAACCCGATCAAGGCCCGCTCGGCCGAAGCCCGGGTGCTGGTCGAAAGCGCCTGCCTGGCGGCCGGCTGGGACGCGCCGCTGTTCTTCGAAACGACGGCGGAGGATCCCGGCTTCTCGCAGGCCCGCGCCGCCGTCGACTCCGGCGCCGACGTCGTCCTGGTGGGCGGCGGGGACGGCACCGTGCGCGTGGTCTCCGACGTCCTGGCCCACTCGGACATCGCGATGGGGTTGCTGCCGCTGGGCACCGGCAACCTGCTGGCCCGCAATATCCACCTGGACATCGGGAACCTGCACGGCTGCGTTGAGACCGCCCTGTTCGGCCATCAACGTTTCATCGACACCGCCCGCATGACGGTGGCGAACTCCCGGACCGGGGAGTCCGCCGAGCACGCGTTCCTGGTAATCGCCGGCATCGGCATGGACGCCGAGGTGGTCGGCGACACCAACGATGGCCTGAAGAAGGCAGTGGGCTGGCTGGCCTACACGGAGGCCGGCGTCCGGCACCTGCCGGGCCGGCGCAAACGGGTGTCCATTTCACTCGACGACGAGCCGGAGCAGTCCCGCAAGATCCGCAGCGTGCTGTTCGCCAACTGCGGGCTGATCCCCGGCGGCATCGACTTCATCCCCCAGGCGATGATCGACGACGGGATGCTGGATGTGGTGGTGATGAGCCCCCGCAGCGCCATCGGGTGGCTCGCGATGTATTGGAAGATCGTGCTCAAACACAAGCGGAACCTGCCGGTGATGACCTATTACCGCTCGGGCAAGATCGTCATCACCTGCGCGGAGCCGATGCCTACCCAGGTGGACGGCGACCCGACGGGCGAGGCCACGAGGGTCACCGTCCAGATCGCACCCCGCTCCTTGCTGGTTCGGGTACGCGAAGACGTGGCCGTCTAGCCTAGCTGGCTTCCTTCTTGGCCTCTTCGGCCTTCTTTGCGTCGGCGGCAGCCTTGGCGGCGCGGGCCTCACTCTGTTCGCGGATCATGGCCTGCTCCTCTTCAAAGCGCAGGCGGTCGGCGCGGTCGGCGTCGTCGCCGTCCCAATCCTGGTTTTCCGCCGTCGGCTTGGGATTGACAATCATTCCCTGGCCATCGTTCTCGTTGCTCGTGGCTGACATGCCCTGCTCCCTCCGGTCGAGGACTATCCCGTTATAGTTCCCGCTAGCATACGCCCGTTTCAGAGGGGCGTAAGTGCAGGATGGGGCATTTGTCTACGCTCTGGGCGAAGGCGGCCGCGGCTATTCCCGGACGGCGGATTCCCCGGAACGGAGGCTGTCCACCCAGGCGTGGGCGGCGCGGAACGCCTGGTCCGAGGTGTGCGGCTGGACCTCGGTGCGCTGGCCGTCGGCCCGGGCGTAGGAACCGAGGAAGCGGGTGGCCGGGCTGATCCGGTGCAGGCCTGCCAGGGCGTCGGCAACCCGGGCGTCCAGCACGTGGCCGTCCGCATCGATGCTGAAGAAGTAATGGCCCAGATACTGGCCGGTGGGCCGTGATTCGATCCGGCTCAGGTTCACGCCGCGGGTGGCGAACTGGTCCAGGATTTCCATCAGGGCGCCCGGGCGGTCCTCCGGCAGCGGCACCACCACGGTGGTCTTGTCCGACCCGGTCGCGGCGGGGAGCGCCCCCGGCCGGCCCACCAGCACGAACCGGGTGACGGCGCCGGGGTTGTCACCGATGTTCTCCGCCAGCACGGCGAGTCCGTGTTGCTCCGTCGCGACGATCGGCGCACAGATGGCGGCGTCGTAGGGCGCATCGGCCAGCAATCCGACGGCGGCCGCCGCCGTCGAGGACCCCGGAATGTATTCCGCGTCAGGAATATTTTGCTCCACCCAGAGCCGGCACTGGGCCCAGGCGTGTCCGTGGGTCGACACCCGCCGGATGTCCTCGATCCGGATGCCGGGCCGGGCCACCAGGACAAAGGTGATCGGCACGAGTGCCTCGCGGAGGATGCGCAGTTCCGGTCCGGTGGCGATAGCGTCCAGGGTTGCCGTGACGCCGCCCTCGACGGAATTTTCAATCGGCACCATCGCCGCGTCCGCCGAACCGCCGCGGACCTTGTCCAGCGCCGTGTTGACGTTCGACGCCGGGACCCGGGTGGCCTCGGCGGCGCCGGGTACCTGCATCAGGGCCGCCTCGGTAAACGTGCCTTCCGGGCCGAGGAAGGTGTACGTGAGCGGGGACGCGGGCATGGGTTTCCTTCGGTTAGAGGATGACGGGCTTGAGCCCGTTATCGGACACGAGCGGCAGCCCGGTTTCAAGCCACTGATCCATTCCGCCGGCTACGTTCAGCGCTGAATACCCGTGGCCCACCAGCCACTGCGCGGCGCGGAAGGACCGTCCGCCGGTGCGGCAGATGACGTAGAGGTCCTCGTCCGGGTCCAGCTCGTCGATCCGGGCGGGGAGCTGGTCGAGGGGAATGTGCAGGGC
>DASSXE010000442.1:0-3174 GCA_035704125.1 Arthrobacter sp. | reverse complement strand
TTTTGTTCCACCACAACCATGGCGATACCCGACTCGCGGCGGAGCCGCCGGATCGCCTCGTAGACCGTCTTGGCGGTGCCGGGCGCGAGGCCCAGGGAGGCCTCGTCGAGCAGCAGCAGCCGCGGCCTGGCCATGAACGCCCGGCCCACGGCCAGCATCTGCTGTTCGCCGCCGGACAGGGCGGCCGCCCGGGAACCGATCCGGTCCCGCAGCTGCGGGAAGAGGTCCAGGCAGTAGTCGACGTCGGCGGCGATCGCCTGCCGACCCTTGCGCAGGTAGGCGCCCACCATCAGGTTCTCCCGGACGCTCAGCTGGCCCAGCGTCCCCCGGCCCTCGGGGACATGGGCAATGCCGAGCGCGGCGACCTGGTCGGGCCGCAGGCCGCGGATCTCCCGGCCAGCGAACCGGATCTGCCCGCCGGTGCGGACGGTGCCGCTGATGGCCCGCAGCGTGGTGGTCTTGCCGGCCCCGTTGGCCCCGAGGATTCCCACGGCACCGCCTTCCGGGACGCTGAGGGAGACGCCGTCGATCACCTGGACCGGCCCGTAGGACGCAGTCACGTCCACCAGCTCAAGCAGCGTCATCCGCGGCGTCCTTCCCCAGGTAGGCCTCGATCACCCGGGGATCGGCCTGCGCTTCGGCGGCCGTTCCCGCCATGAGTTTGCGGCCGTGGTCGAGCACGACCACCTGGTCGGTCAGGGCCGAAATAAGGCCCATGTGGTGCTCGACGACGACGATGGTGATGTCCTGCTCGGCGCGGATCCGCTTCACGGTGGCGATCAGTTCCTCGACCTCGCCGTGGGAAAGGCCGGCGGCGGGTTCGTCGAGCAGCAGCAGCGAGGGCCCGGACAGCAGGGCCCGCCAGAGTTCCACCCCCTTGTGCAGACCGTGCGAGAGTTCGTTAGCCGGAACGTCGGCAGCCCAGCCCAGGCCGGCCCGGTCAAGGAGCCCGCGGGCCTCCGCGCGGATGCTGCGCTCGGCCCGGACAGTGCGCGGCAGCCGCAACGCCCACGAGGCTGGACCGCCCGGGAGCCGGATGTGGCCGCCCAGCAGAACATTCTCCAGGACGGTCGCATTGAGTCGGAGCGCCGGGTGCTGGAAGGTGCGGGCCAGCCCCAGCCGCGCGAGCCGGGACGGGGCGGACCCGGATACTTCCGTCCCGTCGATGGTGATCGACCCGGAACTGGGTTTGTAGTGCCCGCTGATGCAGTTGAACAGGGAGGTCTTGCCGGCTCCGTTGGGGCCGACCAGCCCGAGGATCACCCCGGGGGCCACGTCGAAGGTGACCTCCTGCAGCACCTTGACGCCGCCGAAGTGCAGGTTCACGTCCTGCAGGCTCAAGGTTGCGGCCACCGGAGTACCTTCCTGTCGCACCATTGCGGGGCTGGGGCGCGATCGGTCGGGACCGCCCGGAACCGACGGTACGGATCGCTGACGAAATTGTCAACGATTTTGAGGTGAGGGTGTGCGCGCGGCTCAGCCGCCGGCCACGGACTGGATGATCAGTACCTCCTGGCCGGGTGCGACCTCGGTCCCGAGGCCCTGCAGCCGGCGGATCTCCACGCCGGCCACGTAGACGTTCACGTAGCGGCGGACGGTGCCGGTCTCGTCCCGCAGGCGCCGGGCCAGCGCGGGAAAGCCCCCTGAAACGGCGTCCAACAGCCAGCCGACCGTCACCGGGCCGTCGACGTCGGCGGTGAGGCTGGATTGCCCGGCGGCCAGCGGGGCGAGGACGCTGGGCAGCAGGACGCTGATCTCAGCCAAGGAGGACCCTCACGCCGAGACCGCGGCCCCGGTGCCCTGCGCCGCCGTCGGCCGCACCCCGGAGACCACCGCGGCCCGGACGCACAGCACGTCCGGCAGGTGCGATGCCACCTCGGCGAAGTGTTCGCCCTCGTCGGCGCTGGCGTACACACTGCCGCCACGGGTGCCGAAGTAGACCCCGGCCGGTTCGGCCGTGTCCACACAGGCCGCGTCGCGGAGGACCGCATTGAATTCTGATGCGGGCAGGCCGGCGTCCAGCCGTTTCCAGGTTGCCCCGGCGTCGTCCGTCCGGTGCACGGCCAGCTTTCCTTCCGGCGGGATCCGTTCGCTGTCGGCCTTCAACGGGACCACCCAGGCGGTGCCCGCGCGGTGCGGGTGCGTCAGCATGACGAAACCAAAGTCCGCCGGCAGGCCCTCGGCAATCGACTGCCAGCTCTCGGCGTCGTCGTCGCTGCGGTACACGCCGTGGTGGTTCTGCGCGTAGAGCCGGCCGTCGACGGTGGAATCCGCGGCGATCTTGTGCACGCACTGGCCGAACTCGGGGTAGGGATCGGGATTGAAGTACGCGGAGATGCCCTTGTTTCGCGCCTCCCAGGACTCGCCGCCGTCGTTGGAGCGGTACACGCCCCCGGTGCTCATGGCCACATGCACGCGATCGCCGTCCGGGTGCACCACAATCGAGTGTGCGGCCGCCCCGCCGTACCCCGAGCCCCACTCGCTGCGGTGCGGATGGTTCCAGAGGCCCCGGTTAAGTTCGAAGTGCTCACCGCCGTCGGTCGACTTCCAGACGGAAATCGGCTCGCAGCCGGCCCAGACGACGCCGGGACGGGACTGGGCGTCGGGATAGATCTGCCAGACCCGCTCCAGCGCCGCCTCGGTATCTTCGGGGAACCGGATCGCACCGTTCTCCGGCTCGCTCCAGGTCCCGCCCAGATCGTCGGAATGGAAGACTGTGGGGCCCCAATGCTCCGAGCGGACACCGACCAGGATTCTGGTCCGCCCCTCCCGGGTGTCGATGCCGATGCTGGGGATCTCACTCATCAGGAAGTGCGGACCGGACAGGGACCACTCGCGGCGGTCCGGGCTGGTGGCCAGCCACAAGCCCTTCTTCGTGCCGATCGCCAGGACAAAACTTTCCTCGGTTGCCATGCCCTACATGGAACCACCGCAGCCGGAAGGCCGCAATGGTTTTTCGCCCGTCGATTGATTTAATCCCGCCGGACCCGGAGCGGCGGGGTCCCGGGCGGCCCGAAAAAAACTAAAGCGAAAGTAGTTATTCGAGGTGCTGGCGCATGGTTACCACCCACCGTACAGTTGTGTCTGTAGGCGAAAGGCCCCCTACCCCAATAGCTGCTCCGGAGTGCGTATCCCCCAATAACGCACTCCGGAGCTCTTTAATGTCCGGACGGC
>DASSXE010000439.1:0-3418 GCA_035704125.1 Arthrobacter sp. | reverse complement strand
GCGCCTCGACGTGCTTGTAGACCGGCCGGTTCCAGCCGGCCACCGTCACCGGTTCCAGCCTCCCGGCGTCGACCAGTTGCTGCAGTGCCGCCGCGGCCGCGCGCTGCGGGGTGCGGAAGTAGTCCGCGAAACACCGCAGGGTGCCAATGCCGTGGGCCCGGGCCGCGGCATCGATCAGCCGGTACATGGCCGCGGCCGCGTCGGGCCCTGCTCCTTCGCTGCGCCCTGCTCCTTCGCCGGGGGGTACTGTGCCGTCGCCGGCAGGAACTCCGCCGACGTCGGCCGCGGGCCGCCGGGCGTCCGGCAGCACCCGCTCCGTCAAGGTGTAGCGCCGTTCGAAGCTGTCGGTCCGGGACGCCGCGGAGACTTCGCCCGCCTCGAAGAGATGTTCCAGGACCCGCTTGACGGCGTTCCAGTTCCATCCCCAGTTTTCCGTGCTCCGGTCCTCGACGTGTCCCAGCCGGGCGGTGAGTTCCGCGGCGGTCAGCGGCGGCCCGGCGGCGAGCGCGGCCAGGACCTGCCGGGACACCTCGTCGCGCAGCCCGGGGTCCATGGCGTGGGCGCCGACCCATTGGCGGCGCTGCCACAGGACCAGGTCCTGGAAGTGCTCGGGCCGGATGAAGCTTGCCTCGTGCGCCCAGTACTCCATCATCCGGCGGGGGTGCACCCCGGCCAGCCGCTGCAGGATGGCACGGTCGTAGTTGCCGAGGCGTGAGAAGAAGGGCAGGAAATGGCTCCGCGCGAGCACATTGACCGAATCGATCTGGACCAGCTGGAGGCGGTCAAAGGTCCGGCCCACCGCCCGTGCACTTACGGGGGCGGCGGGCCGGACCTTGTCCAATCCCTGGGCTGCCAGTGCGATCCGCCGCGCCTGCTTGAGGCTCAGCGATGCGGGCACATCATTCCCTTCGTCGTGTGGCTGCCACCCTAGGCGGTGGCGGGCTCACCTTCTGCACGATAGGCGATGATCTTCTCTTCCAGCGGAGCCTCGCCCGGTTCGCAGGTCTGGTCCAGGCTGATCACGCCGTAGGTCCAGCCTTCCCGGCGGTAGACCACCGAGGGCGCCTTGGTTTCCTTGTCCACGAAGAGGTAGAAGTCGTGGCCGACGAGTTCCATGTTGTCGACGGCGTCGTCGAGCGTGAGCGACGCCGCGGGGAAGACCTTCCGGCGGATCAGCACCGGCGAGTCACCGGCCGGGAGGTCGTTCTCCACCTCGTAGGGGGACTTCTCCTCCGGGCGTGCTTCGGACCAGTGGGCTGCTTCCTCGTAGATGGGTTCACTGGTACTGGCCGGCTCCAGGCTGGCCGTCGCTTCGGTGACGGACTTGGGGGTATGCCGGCCGTGGTGGACCTTCTTGCGGTCCTTGGCCCGGCGCAGCCGCTCAAGAAGTTTGTTGTACGCCAGGTCAAAGGCGGCGAATTTGTCCGCCGCACTGGCTTCGGCACGGATCACCGGGCCGCGGCCCAGGACGGTCAGTTCGACTGTGAGCAGTTCTGCAATTTGCCGGACCTTGGTTTCCTTGGTGACTTTCGCGTCCACCCTCTGGACCTTGTCCCCCAGGGATGCGATCTTTGAGATCTTTTCCTCGGCGTACTCGCGGAACCGGTCTGAAACCGCCAAATTGCGACCGCTGATCATGAACTCCATGGTGCCCTCCAAATGACTTCGGTGACACGACGGCGGCACTTCCGGGGGCTGGTCTGACGGACAGTCGAGCCCCTTTCCGAGCCGCTATCGACAGGTACATCTGTTCTTGGTACCCATCTTCGACGTTAGTTCATAGCCCCCTGTTATTCATCCTTTTTTGGTTTATTTTTTTCCGTTTCCCGGGCGTTCCGCACCGCTGCGGGGGTATCCGGAGCAAAGTCCCGCGAGACCTGCGGGCGTGTCGCCGCGAGCACCACGGCTCCCCGGACGTCCGCTCCGGCGGCCCCCAGAACCCTCGCCGCCTCGGCCAGCGTGGCCCCGGTGGTGAGCACGTCGTCGACGATGATGCACGCCCTCCCGGACAGGTCGGGCCGGCGGAGTCCGTCCCTGAGGCGCATGGACCCGCGGACCCGCCGGGCCCGTGCCGCTCGGTTCAGCCCCTTCTGCGACACCGCTCCCCCGGTCCCCGGGCCGGCCCGGGTCTTCCGCAGGACGTCGGCGACGGCGGACCCCGCCGGCAGCCGCCCGCTGCGGGCCCGGGCCAGGACCAGATGGACCGGGCTGAAGCCCCGGCGCCGGAAGGCGGCGCCGCTGGTGGGAACCGGTACCAGCAGGGTTCCCCGTGGCGGCCCGGCTGCGGCGAGGGCATCCCGAAGGCACCGGGCCAGCTCGTCGGCCAGCCGGCGCTGGCCATGCCGCTTGAAGGACAGCACCGCCTGGGCCAGCTCTCCGCGGTAGACGCCGGCCGCCACGACGGGCAGGAGCACCGAGCCGTCCATGTCCATCAGTGCGGGGGCTCGGGACTCCGCGCGGAAGGGCCGGCGGGTCAGTAGCCGGAGCCGGTGGGCGCAGGCGGGGCAGAGCACCCGGTCCTCGGCGCCGCAGCAGACGCACTCCACCGGCATGATCAGGGCCAGCAGCTCGCCGGCGGCTGCCGCGGCGCGGTCGGCCAGGCGCCCCGGCCACGATGGGTACCCGCCGCGGTGCCTGGCCGCCGGCGGGGCCTGGACCAGGTCAGGATCGGAGCGGCCGACCCTGCTAAGGGACGGCCGGTGGCGTTGCAGGGTCATCCGTCCAGCGTGGACCGGGTGTCCGCGGCCGCCCAGCCGCCGGCGCCGCTATGTGGACAGTCCGGCCCGCGTCGGGGCCGCCCGCCCGGGCCGGCCCGGTCACGCTAAGAAGCACCGGCCCGGTCAGGCCGAGGTCAGCCCGGGAACGCCGGGTCGATCGCGCCCTTGAGCTGCAGGGACCAGCCGTTGCCGAGCCGTTGGAAGATGCCGTCGGCGGACTGGCCGTAGATCTCCGCCGGGCCGTTGCCCGCGCTGAGCCCGGTCAGTCCCGACCAGGGCGCCAGTTGCTGCGGCGCGGTCGCCGTCATCGACAGCAGCTCCGGGGTCACGTTCTCGCCCCCGGCACCCTTCATCACGGCCACCGTCATGTCGTTGACCCAGACCCCCTGGTCCGGGTCGTGGGCCGTCAACAGGGTGATCGGTGCGGTCAGGTCCTTCGGCGTGCCGTCCCCGTTCCGGACGATGCCGGTGAGTTGGACGCGGGTCTTGCCGTTCGCCGTCGAAATCACCAGGGCCCGGGTGCCGTCCCGGGCGATCCGGAATTCCTTGACGCTTGCCCCGGAGAGCCAGGCCGGGGCCAGGGTGACGCCGGGGACGTTGGCGCCCTCGGCGATTCCGGACGGCCGGTAGGCCAGGACCTCGGTGGCGCCGCTGGCTCCGGGCCCCGAGGTCCAGACCCAGTCGTACCGGTCGAACGACGG
>DASSXE010000434.1:0-4798 GCA_035704125.1 Arthrobacter sp. | reverse complement strand
CTCCATCATCACCACGATGATGTGCTCGATCCCGGAGGCCGCCGGGGCTGGAAGGGCCGGGACGGCAGCGGTTGCCGCGCGGACAGTGCCGCTTGTCGCAAGGGCGGTAGCCGCGGTCGCTCCTGCCACTCCGAGAAAGCTCCGTCTGGAGAACGTCATGTGATCATTTCCTTCGTCATCGAGGCCGGACATCCGGGCCGCTGTCAGTCTTCAAGCCGGTCCTGCACAGGGGGGTAATCGCTGGAAGCATTGGAAAAGTTACGGTCCTCATGGCCCGCCCCGGGGGCAGCCAGGCTCTGGACGGGCACTTGAGCCCGATTCCGACCGGGCCCTGCCGGCATCGGGCTCAAGCGCCCGGACCGCAGGAATACGCCCAAAAGTAGATCACAGGAAGGTTACGGAACTGAGGTTTTTTCGCCGTCGTCCACGGTTTGTTCACGTGATGTTTGCACTAGCATCGGATCAGCGGCACCCTGCCGCCGAAGCGTGGCCGGGAACCGGCCGAAATTACCGCAGGAGCACGCATGGATATCACCGACGTCATTCTCAACGACCACCACGACCAGCGCCGGATGTTCGCCATCCTGGAGGAAATGCGGGGCGAGTCAGCGGAGGACCTCGCAGCGGTCTGGGAGCGGCTGCACATCCTGCTGGAGGTTCACGCCAAGGCCGAAGAGGAACTCTTCTATCCGGAGCTGCTGGCACTGGGCAAGGGGGAGGGCGGGAAGGATTCGGCGGAAGACGAGACCACCGACGCCATCCACGACCACAATGAGATCCGCGACGCGCTGGCCGACGTCGGAAAGCACACCGCCGGATCGGACGGGTGGTGGAGCGCCGTGGCCAAGGTCAACGAGGTCAACAGCGAGCACATGGGCGAGGAAGAACGCGAAGGCTTGACCGACTTCCGGCTGCACGCGGACCTGGACCTGCGCCACAAGCTTGCGGTTTCCTTCTACGCCTTCGAAGCGGCGCACGCCGGCGGGATCGAGAGCCGGGACGTGGACCCGGAGGAATACGTCGAGCAGAACGAAGCCCCCGCCGGAAGTTAACTTCCGCCGGGGGCCGGGTCCTACGGTCAGGCTGCCGGGGCCGCCGGGTTCTGGCCGTACTCGGCCGAAATCAGGATCGGGAGGTGGTCGGACGCGCCGCGGGGCAGCGTCTCGACGCCTTCGATCATCAGCCCTTGGGACGTGGCGAAGTCGAAGTGGCCCTTGAAGACCTTGTAGCGGGTGTAGGTGCGCCGGTCGCTGAGTGAGAGCTCGTAGCCGGCGTCCTTCATCTGCTCGGTCAGGTACTTGGTGAAGAACGGGTAGTTGAAGTCTCCCACCATCAGCGTCATCAGGCCCCCGCCCATACTGAGCAGTTCGCCGTGCGCCGCGTGGATCTGGTTCCGGCGCAGGGAGTTCGACGCCGTGAGGGGCGCGGCGTGGAACGAGGCAATGACCAGGTCGTGGTTCGTTTCGTTGTCCACCACCCGGGTGCCGATCAGCCGCTCGTGCGCCGGCGCCAGGACACGGTCGTGCAGCGACTTCTTCAACGAGAAGGTCTTGGTGGTCCCGGCAGTGAACCGGTCCTTGCTGTAATAGATCGCCAGGCCCAGGCGGTTGCCCTGGGTGGCGTCGGCCAGATGCAGATTACCGATGCTTTCGGGAAGGTCTTCGGTGTCGCACTCCTGCAGGCACAGGGCATCTACGTTGTAGTTGCGGGCCAGCGCCTCAAGTTCGCCGCTGGCCTTGTGTTTGCGGAGGTTGTAGCTGATAACTCGGATCAGGGGGAGCACCTCTTCGCAGCATAGTCGGGGTAAACCTGGTTCCGAGTCTACCCAGTCCGGCGGTGCCGCGAGGCGATAGGGTGGTGGGATTCTCCGATTGAAGCTGCGAAAGGGTCGATGTTGACTGCTGAATTACCGGTGCTGGCCGATGGCGATTTTTACTACGAGGTGCTGGGCGGCGGCCGGTACCGTTCCACCGTCCACGCCCAGGGTGCCTGGAACGCGCACGAACAGCACATGGCCCCGGCGTCGGGCATCATGGCCGACGCCCTGGCCCGGCACGAGCCGCGGACGGACATGCGGATGGCGCGGATCAGTTACGAGATCCTGGGCCTGATCCCCGGCGGCGAGTTCGAGGTCACCACGACGACGCTGCGGCCCGGCCGGACTATCGAACTGCTGCAGGCCGAACTCACCGCCGGCGGCCGTGTCGCCATCCGGGCCACGGCCTGGCGGATCATCACCTCCGACACCACGGCCATCGCGGCTTTCGAGGATCCCCGCATCCCGGCCCCCGAGGACTGCGAGCCGTACGACGCCGCCACGGTCTGGCCGGGCGGTTACATTGCCTCGCTCTCGATGCGGATCGCGGAGGGCCACCGGGCGGGGTCCGGAACTGTCTGGCTGCGCACCGGGTACCCCCTGACCGACCGGGCGGACAGCAGCGACCTGGCCCGGCTGATCGGCCTCGTCGACACCGCCAACGGCATCGCCGCGCGGGTCCCGCCGGGCAAGGGCAGCTACGCGTTCCCCAACCTGGACCTGCAAATCCACATGTACCGGCTCCCGGCGGGCGAATGGCTGGGCCTGGACAACGAGGTGTCGTTCGGGACCGACGGCATCGGCCTGACCTCGACGGTGCTGCATGACCTGCAGGGGCCCTTCGGGCGGGCCGAGCAGATCCTGACGCTGCGCAAGGGCTGACCGGCCGGGGGTACGCCGGGCCAGGGCCGGCGCGGCTACCGGACTGCGGGAGGCCCGGCTAGTGGAAGACCAGCCAGCCGACGACCGTGGCCAGGCCGGTGAGGAACGCGCCCCAGGCGATGTCCGCGACGACGATCGCCAGCGGCCAGTTCTTCAGGGTCGCGGCATTGGTGAGGTCGTAGGTGGCGTAGGCGAACCCGCCCAGGGCGGCGCCGTACCCCAGGGCGGTGAGCCAGCTGCCGCCGCCGAGCGCCGGCTGGAGGGCGAAGAAGACGATCCCGGCGATGTAGAGCAGGTAGAACACCACGGCGTACCCTAGATGGGGCTTGTCCGCCATCAGGTGGCCGAGATGCCGGCGGTAGAAGGGGTTCATGGTTTTGAGCCAGACGGCGTCAATGACGGCGAACGCCGCGGCGACCACCAGGAATTCCAGAAAGAGCATAAGGGAGCATAACAACATGCAGCAGGCCGCGGCCGGACCCCGGACCCTGACCGTGTTCCGACAGGAGCAGTCCCTCGGCGCGGCGGAGGACCTGGACTTTGCCCTGGAACTGTTGCGGCGGGTGAGGACCGGTGCCGCCGGTCCTCTGCTGCGCCTCTACCGGCCCGTACCGACCGTGGCGTTCGGCCAGCGGGACACCCATCTCCCGGGATTTGCCGCCGCGGCGGAGGCCTGCCGGGAGCTGGGTTTCGAACCCCTCGTGCGGAAGGCAGGCGGACGGGCCGCCGCCTACCATCAGGGGACCCTGGTGATCGACCATCTGGAGCCGGACGCCGACGCGATCGCCGGGGCCAAGGGACGCTTCTCCTTCTTCGGCGGGCTGCTGGCGCAGGCGCTCCGCGATGCCGGGGTGGACGCCGCCGTCGGGGAAATCCCCGGTGAATACTGCCCGGGTGAGTTCAGCGTCCACGGCAGCGATCCCCGGGATGCCTCGCACCGGGTGAAACTTGTCGGGACGGCCCAGCGGGTCGTTTCCGGCGGCTGGCTGTTCAGTTCGGTGATCATCGTGGAGAATTCGGCCCCCATCCGGGCCGTGCTGGAAGCCGGCTACGCGGCCCTCGGCCTGGCCTGGGATCCGGCGACGGCGGGTGCTGCCGACGACCTCGTTCCCGGCCTGACGGTCGACGCCGTCGAAGCTGCCGTGCTGGGCGCCTACGGCCGCTACGCCGCCCTGGCGGACGGCGGCTTTTCCAGCCTGCACGCCTAGCCGCGGCCCGCGTCAGGCCGGGCGGGCCGCGAGGATCTGCTCGCGCAGGATATCGGCGTGCCCGCAGTGCTGGGCCAGTTCCCGCAGCATGTGCAGATAAATCCAGCGCACCGGCAGGGGCCCGCGGCGGTTGCCGCCGACCGTGTCGTCGAGGCCCAGCGCCGCGGCCCGGACCCGGGACCCGCTGCACGCCTCGCGGTACGCGGCCTGGACACTGGCAATGGTGTCCTCACCGGTCAGGGCGAAAGATTCGTCAGGGGTCGCCGGGATGCCGATCTCCTGCCGGCTCCGGCGCGTGACCGCCTCGTCGAACCAGACCTTCTCCACGAAGGTAGCGTGCTTGACCAGGCCCAGCAGCGTGGTGCGCGAAGGGACCAGCGAGGCCCGGGCCTCCTGCTCGCTCAGCCCGTCGAGGCAGTCGTGCAGGGCGGCCCGGTGCTCGTCGAGGAAGGCATCGAACTGTGTCCGGAGATCCGCGGCGAAGATACCGGGGTCCGTGCTGGGGATCTGGCTCATAACGCCACATCCTAACCGGGTCCTCCGGGTCAGTGGCCCCGGTCGATCCATTCCTGCAACTGCGGGGCCTCGGCGCCCACCGTCGTCGACCCGCCGTGGCCGGTACGCACCACCGTGTCCGCGGGCAGTGTCAGCAGCCGGGTTTTGATCGATTCGATGATGGTGGGAAAGTCGCTGAAAGACCGCCCGGTGGCGCCGGGGCCGCCCTGGAACAGGGTGTCGCCGGTGAAGACGGTGCCTTCGCTTTCCAGGTAGAAGCTGACGGACCCGGGGGAGTGCCCCGGCGTGTGCAGCGCCACCAGCCGGGCGTCGGCGACGTCGAAGGTGTCACCGTCCTCGATGCCGGAGTCCGGCTCGGTGGCCGGGAACACCCGGT
>DASSXE010000218.1:0-6238 GCA_035704125.1 Arthrobacter sp. | reverse complement strand
CCCTGTTCGGCGTCGCCCAGGGAGTGCAGCCGGACGCCGAATTCCTTGCAGTTATTGCGCAGGGTCTCGATCTGGGTCCGGCTGGTCAGGTCCGCGATAGGCTTATCGATCGCCAGCGTGGGGGTGTTGTGGTCCTCGGTGGCGATGGTGAGATCCGGCCGGCGGAGCTTGCGGCCGGCCAGCCGCAGTCCCTCGAAGGCCTGCGGGGAGGTCACCTCGTGCACGAGGTGGAGGTCGATGAAGAGGAGGTCCGGCTGGGCGTTGGCGCCTTCGCCGTCCCCCTTGCGCACCACGTGCGCGTCCCAGACCTTCTCGGCCAATGTCTTTCCCACGGCCTTCTCCCTCCACTGCTTGAGCTGCTGCATGGGCCACCGGGGACCACCCGGCGGCGTTGTTGTTCTCCACTGAATCAGCCCGGTCGCCAAATAAGCCAGCGCAATGATTTGCATCTCAGATATTGAGACGGCAATATCATTACATGGACAATTCTAGTGGCGTCGGCGTCATCGATAAAGCGGCCCATGTACTCGACGCCCTCGAGGCCGGCCCCACCACCCTGGCGCAGCTCGTCGCGGCCACCGGACTGGCCCGGCCCACGGTGCACCGGCTCGCGCTGGCCCTTGTCCACCACCGCCTCGTCAGCCGCGACATCCAGGGCCGCTTCGTGCTGGGCAGCCGGCTGGTCGAACTCGCGTCCGCCGCCGGCGAAGACCGGCTGATCGCCTCCGCGGGGCCGGTCCTGATGCAGCTGCGCGATGCCACCGGGGAGAGCGCCCAGATCTTCCGCCGGCAGGGCGACTGGCGGGTCTGTGTCGCCTCGGCCGAGCGCCCGATCGGCCTGCGGGACACCATCCCGGTGGGCACCCAGCTGTCGATGAAGGCCGGGTCGGCCGCGCAGGTGCTGCTGGCCTGGGAGGATCATGACCGGCTGCTGGAGGGCCTGCAGTCCGCGCGTTTCACCCCCACCGTCCTCGCAGGAGTACGACGGCGTGGCTGGGCCCAGAGCCTCGGCGAACGTGAGCCGGGGGTGGCGTCCGTTTCGGCCCCCGTCCGTGGCCCCTCGGGCCGGGTGATCGCCGCGGTCTCCATCTCCGGCCCGATCGAGCGCCTGACCCGCCAGCCCGGCCGGCTGCACGCAGAAGTGGTCTGCAACGCCGCACGTGTGCTGACCGAGGCCCTGCGCAAGACCAACGACTAATCGTCGTGACCCTTTGTCGGGCCTCGGCGCTAGGCTGTGGCCATGAATAGCTATGCCGTCTTCCTCCGCGGGGTCAACGTCGGCGGAATCAACATCAAGATGGCCGATCTCAAGGACGCGCTGAAACCACGTCCGTTCTCGGCCGTCAAGACGCTGCTGGCCAGCGGCAACGTGGTGCTGGCCAGCGAACTGCCGGCCGACGCGGTGAAGGCCGAGTTCGAGGCCTGCCTGCGGGAGACCTTCGGGTACGACGCCTGGGTGGTGGTGCTGACGGCGGAGCGCGTGGCGGAACTGGTGGCCGCCTGCCCCTACCCGCCGGACGACGCCGGCACCCACAGTTACGTAACGCTTGCCTCGGACCCGGCGGTGCTGACCGGACTGTTCGACGCCGGACGCGGCCTCGACAGCGTGGAACTCGTCCAGCTGGGGCCTGAGGCCGTGGCGTGGCTTGCCCCGGCCGGAGGGACGCTGGAGAGCCCGTTCAGCAAGCTCTCCGCCAAGCCCCGCTACAAGTCCAGCACCACCACCCGGAACCTCCGCACGCTGATCAAGGTCCGGGATGCCGCCCTCCAGCTGGATAACTAGTCCAGCCGGACCACTAACCGGCCGCCACCTTCAGCGCGGCGGCGAAAGACCTCAGGCGGCTGACCTCAAGGTCCACCGGTTCGACCACCAGCTGCTGCGCGACGGCGGCTACGGAGGCCTCCAGCCGCCGTCGGGCCGCCGCGGCCCTGCCCCGGGCCGCAGCCCCGGCGATGAACCGCGCGGCGAGTGCCAGGACAAGGCCCAGCAGCACTCCCCCGGCCACCAGCACCGTGGGAACCGGCCAGCCCTCCACCCGGGCGACTTCCGGCACCGGCAGTTGGAAATAACCCAGCGCCGCTAACACCCCCAGCCAGCCCAGGCCGGCCGCCGCCGCAAGCAGCCCGAGCCACTGGATGACGTTGAACGGCGTCCACCACCAGGAGCTACGCCCCGCCAGCAGGTCCGTTCCCGCGATGGCCTGGTCCAGCGCGTCGGGAAGCTGCTCCCGCCCTTCCCGGGCCGCACCGCGGATAGCGGCACGCCAGGGCCCGGGAGCGCCGTCGGACGCGGCATCGGCAAATTCCCGCACGGCGGCATCCGTCCGTGCCCGCTCAGGGGCTCCGGCCGGGGGCAGCGACGTCCGGTTCAGCTCGGGCCGCTCACCGACCCGGCGCAGGTTCAACCGGCGCAACGGATCGGGGCGCAACCGCACCAGCCAGCGCGTGGCCGGCCAACCGGTGCGGCGGGTGGCCTCCTGCCGGTAGGAGCGCGCCACCGCTGCCACCACCAGCGGCACGTTCGCGGCAGCCGCCAGCTCACGGGACAACCGTTCCGCGCTGCCGGGCCGGATGCCCGCCGCTTCCCCGGCGCCCGAGGCGTCCGCCAGCCGTGCGGCGGCGTGGTCCACGTCCGCGGCGAGCCGGAGCGACAGCGCACGGCGCTGCATGGCGACCTGCCGGATCGCGGCGCGGACCTTGTCCACCCCGGTGCCGACGACGGCGGAGGCGCCCAGCACCTGCACCGACCCCAGCCCGTCGCGGGCCAACAGGCCCTTGAGCGACTCCAGGACCGGCCGGATGTCGTGCTCGGGCAGCCGGTCCACCTGGTTGAGCACCACCAGGGTCACGGCGGCGTGCGACGCCAGCGGGACAAGGAAATCGTTGTGGACCGCGGCGTCCGCATACTTCTGGGGATCCAGCACCCACACCAGCACGTCCACCAGACCGGTCATGCGTTGCACGATCTCCCGGTTTTCGGAGCGGGTGGAATCAAAATCCGGCAGATCGAGCAGGATCAAACCGGTGCTGTCATCGGCGAATCCGGGCACCGCGGCGGCCTGGTGCCGGCTCCGGACCTCCAGCCAGTCGAGGAGTTCGCTGCTGCCTTCAGGACCCCAGATTCCGGCCAGCGGTTCCGAGGTGGTCGGCCGGCGCGCGGCCGCCGTCGCAATCCCGGCCCCGCTGACGGCGTTGAAGAGGGACGACTTGCCGCTCCCGGTCGCGCCGAAGAAGCCGACCACCGTGTGCTCGGCCGAGAGGGAACGCCGGGAGCTGGCACGTTCCAGGACCTCGAGCACCTCATCCAGCGTCTCCTCCGGCAGGGCGCCGTCGGCCAGTTGCCGGGCCTGGTCGAGGGCCTCCAGCCGGCGGTCCAGCTGCGTGGCCGCGCGGGCGGCGCCGTGGCGGCTCATGCCGAGGCCGCCAGTGCGGCCAGCGCCCCGGCCCGGGCGGCGAGGTCCCCCGGCGGGATTTCCTTGGAGGCCTCGAGGCGGGCCAGGAACCGCTCCTGTTCGGCCTGCAACAGCCGCTCGCAACGGGCCTGCAAGTCCTCCCGGGCCGTTTTGGCCAGCCGGCGGACGGCGTCCTCGCCGAAGACAGCTTCCAGGACCCGCTGGCCCACGACGGCGGTGCCGCCGGCGACGCCGATTTCCAGGCCCGTCAGTCCGGCCGTCATCGAGAACACCACGATCATCAGCGCGGCCCCTAGGCCGTTGATGCCGAAGGACAACCAGCGAGCCTGGGCACGTTTGCCCTGCCCCTCGGTGCGGATCAGGTCCATCAGGCTGCCCTGCCAGGCACGGATCTCGGCAGCGACGGCGTCGGCGAAGCCGGGGCTGGTACCGGAGAGGTCGTCGGTGCCGAGCAGTTGCCGCCCGGCCGGGTCGGCACGCCAGCGCTGGTCGGCTTCCTCTGCGGCGTTTGCGGCCTCGTCGACGATGACGGCCTGCAATCCTGTCTCGATCGCGGTTTCCACCCGGGCGGCCGGAGCGGGCTCGCCCCGGAAGAATGCGCCCATCCGGTCGCGCAGCCTGCCGATGTTTTGTTCCATCACCCGGAAGAACTCGCCGGTGCCGACGAAGTCCTGCCAGCGGGCCAGGACCTCCCCGCGCAGCAGCGCGCCGTCGCGGGTGGCATCGAGGATCCGGCCGGCCGCATCCCGGTAGGCGGTCCCCACTGCCCGCTCCAGCTGGCCGGCGACGGTGTGCTGTGCGGTGACGGCGGCCGCGGCGGCCTCCACCCGGGTGCCGAGCGCCTTGATGGTGCCGTTGAGGGTCCGGCGGGCGATGCCCGCGCGCCCGGAAGCGTCCGCGGCGATCTCCTGCACCCAGCGCTGCAACGGCTCCACGGCTTCCCGGGGCAGCATGCCCATGGCGTCCAGACCGGCCTCGGGAACGACGAACAGCCGGGCGGACCCCAGTCCCTCCCGGCTGAGCATCGACTGCAGGTCGGCCGCGACCTCGGCTTCGGCGGCCGGGGGCACCCGGTCCAGGACCACGGCCACCATGATGTCCCGGGCGGCGGCGTCCAGCAGCAGCCGCCAGGGAACGGCGTCGGCGTAGCGGTTGGCGGTGGTGACGAACACCCAGAGGTCGGCCGCGGCAAGCAGCTGGCCGGCGAGCCGGCGGTTGTCAGCGGAGACGGAGTCCACGTCGGGGGCATCCAGCAGGGCGATCCCCTCGGGCACGGCGGCGTCGGCGGCCAGCACGAGCGAGGTGATGGCGGCAGCGTCCGGGGTGGGGCCGGCCTGATGGGCCGGCACCGGTGTGGCCAGGACGGTTCCACGGATCCTGCTCAGGCTTGGGAGTACGCGCTGGTCCTCGAACCACGCGGCGTCGTTGGGATGGTGCAGCAGGATGGGCTGGCGGGTGGTGGGACGGATGGCGCCGGCCCGGGTGACGGGGTGGCCCACCAAGGCGTTGACGAGGGTGGATTTCCCGGCGCCTGTGGAGCCGCCGACGACGGCGAGCAGCGGCGCGTCAAGGCTGCGGTACCGGGGCAGGATGTAGTCATCCAGCTGCGCCAGGGCGTTGCGGAGGTCGCGGCGGGAGTCGTCCACGTCAGGCAGCGCCAGGGGCAGCGACACCGCGGAGAGTTCGCGGCGCACCGTTTCGAGCAGGACGACGGCGGCAGCTTGCCGCCCTGCGGGTGACGGCTGGCTCTGCTGCCCGGCAGTGCCGGAACTTTCGTTGGGGCTCACTGCATCATCATGCCAGCTTGGTGCGGCGGCGGCCCGGGCATGGCGGTCCGGCCGGCTGCGGGAAGCCGAAGGAAACGAAAAACGGCCCCGGGCGTATGCCCGGGACCGTTATCTTGGTGACCCCAGCGGGATTCGAACCCGCGTTACCGCCGTGAGAGGGCAGCGTACTAGGCCGCTATACGATGGGGCCGTGTACTTTCCAAGCTCGAAGATTATTTCATATCTTGAGCCGCTGTTCCAAATCGGAAAAACCTCTTCAGAACCCCTGAGTTGCCGCTGAAAACAGCGGCTTATTCAGAGCTGGGATACCAGGACTCGAACCTAGAATGACGGTACCAGAAACCGTTGTGTTGCCAATTACACCATATCCCAATGATACTTTCGGTCCGGTTCCGCAGGCCTAAACCCGCGCTCCCGGCGCCTCAGCACGAGTAATTACTTTACCCGACACTTTTGTCCGGCACAAATCGGCCCGGCCTCCGTCCCGGCGACCCCCTGCGCCGCGGCCGGCCGGCGGCCCTCGAAGAACGAATCCGTGAGAAACCCTTGCCATTCCGGCTCCAACAAGTTTACTCTCGGTAAGTTACCAACGAGTAACAACCCCCTTCCCCCAACCGTGCACAGCAAAACAACGGCCCCACGCAACTGTTAGCTGCATCACATTGGCGGGGCCGGCAGCGAAGCCGCCGCCGGCGAGATCGTCGAGAGGAACAACCAGTGCCACAGAGTCGTGTCGCCATCGCTCCGCCCCGCACCCGGGCGCAACAAATCGCCATCGCCGTCCTTGCGTTACTTCTGATTGCGCTGTTGGGGTTCTACACCCTGGTCACCGGCCGGATCACTGACGGATCCGCGAAGCTCAACGACGGCGCCGGCCAGGCCGCCGCCGGAGCCCAGCAGCTCAAGGATGGTGCAGGCAAGCTCGCCACCGGTGCGGGCCAGGCCGATACCGGCGCCGGCAAGCTCTCGGATGGGGCCGAGAAGATCCACGCCGGCATTGCGGGCAAGCTGGCCCCGGGCGCGGACCAGCTGCAGCAG
>DASSXE010000164.1:0-4108 GCA_035704125.1 Arthrobacter sp. | reverse complement strand
GGGGGCTGCGCCGGAGAGGACACGCTCGACCTGGCCGCCGTCGATCTCCTTGACCCAGGTGCCGATCAGGATGGTGGCGACGGCGTTGCCGGTGAAGTTGGTCAGCGCGCGGGCCTCGGACATGAAGCGGTCGATGCCGACAATCATGCCGACGCCGCCGAGCAGCTCGGGACGGTGGGCCTGCAGGCCGGCGGCCAGGGTCGCGAGGCCGGCGCCGGTGACGCCGGCGGCGCCCTTGGAGGCGATGATCATGAAGATCAGCAGCGAGATCTGCGCGCCGAGGTCCAGCGGCGTGCCCATGGCGTTGGCGACGAACAGCGAGGCCATCGTCAGGTAGATGGCGGTGCCGTCGAGGTTGAAGGAGTAACCGGTGGGGACCGTGACGCCGACGACCGGCTTGGAGACGCCGAGGTGTTCCATCTTGGCGATCAGCCGGGGCAGGGCCGCTTCGGAGGAGGAAGTGGAGAAGATCAGCAGGTATTCGCGGGCCAGGTACTTCATCAGGCGGAAGATGTTGACGCCGGAGACAACCTGGAGCAGGCCGCCGAGGATCACGATGATGAAGACGGCGCAGGTGAGGTAGAAGGCGACCATCAGCGTGGCCATGCCGATGATGGCCTGGACGCCGGTGGCGCCGACGACGGCGGCGATGGCGCCGAAGGCACCGACCGGGGCGAGCCACATGACCATGATCAGGATGCGGAAGACGAGGGCCTGGCCGTGGCCGATGGCCTTGAGGATCGGGGCGCCCTGCGGGCCCATCTTCTGCAGCGCGAAGCCGACCAGGATGGCGGCGAGCAGGGTCGGCAGGACCGGGATGTCGCTGGGGATGATGCCGAGCAGGAAGTCGACGGTGCTGTCGGTGGCGGCCTTCTTGTTCGGGTCGTAGGGGGCCAGCTTGAGGCCGGTGCCCGGGTGGATCAGGTTGCCGACGACGAGGCCGATGGCCAGGGCGAAGGTCGACATGACGATGAAGTAGCCGAGGGCCAGGCCGCCGACCTTGCCGACGGTGGCCGCCTTGGCGATCGAGCCGATGCCCAGGACGATGGTGCAGAAGATCACCGGGGCGATCATCATCTTGATCAGCTTGATGAAGCCGTCGCCGAGCGGCTTGAGCGACTTGCCGACCTCGGGGAACATCAGGCCGATAACGGCGCCGAGGACGACGGCCACGATGACCGCGATGTACAGGTAGTGGGACTTGTCCAGCCCCTTGCGCTTCTTGACCGGCGCCGCGGCCGTTGCCGCTGACTCTCCTCGTTGAGAGGTCATGGTGTTTCTCCTTGGATAGGCTGGACGTCGATGCGGCACGGGAGCGCATCATGTCCGTTCTGCGTGTTCCTCCATCATTGGGTACGGAGTGACGCGCATCACCGTTGCGTTCATATTGGTCATGGAGGGTGGAGCTTTTGATCCATCACTGGAGCATTGCCCGCAGGTTGTTCGTGGCCCATCTGCTGTTCATGCTGGCCCTGACGGCGGTCGTGGGCACGGCCACCTTCGTGGATGCGAGGGACCACTCCTACCAGGAGGCCGGCCGCAGGATGGCCGGGATCGCCACCGCCGTGGCGGACAATCCGCTGGTCCTCCAGGCTGCGGCGGGCGCCAATCCCTCGGCGCAGCTGCAGCCGTACGCCCTCGAGGTGATGCGCGATGCGCAGGCGGACTTCATCACCATCATGGCCCCGGACCGGACGCGGTGGACGCACCCGCGGGACGAGGAACTGGGCAAGCCGTATATCGGCTCGATCGATGCGGCCCTGAACGGCCAGGTCTTCACCGAAATCATGGCCGGCACCCTTGGCCCCTCGGTGCGCACCATCGCACCGGTCAAGGATGCGGACGGCAAGGTCAGGGCGCTCGTGGCCGCCGGAGTGACGGTCCGGACGGTCGACGTGGCGTTTTCCGGGCGGCTGCCGGCCCTGCTGGTGATCGCCGCGGCGTTGCTGGCGGGCGGTTCGGTGGCGTCCTGGCTGCTGGGCCGATACCTGCGCCGGGTCACCCGGGGCTGGGGGCCGGAACAGCTGGCCCAGCTGTTCGCGTACTACGAGTCGGTGCTGCACTCCGTCCGCGAGGGCGTCATTCTGATCGATCCGCGGGGCAAGGTGGTGATGTACAACGACCAGGCCGCGGCCCTGCTCGGTGTCCCGCCGCGGCCCGCGGACGCGGCCGTGAACACCGACAGCGGTCCGGATGTCGTCTACGGTCCTGCCGGCAGCAGCCGGGCCGCGGGTGCGCCGTCCGTGGCGCAGCTGCCGCTCTCCCCCAGCCTCAGCGAGCTGTTCCGGTCCGGGCGGATCGCGCAGGACGAGATCCACCTGACCGGCGAGCGCGTGCTGGTCGTGAACCAGGGCCCGGCGGTGGGGCCGCCCGTGGCTGCTGGCCGCCAGCGCACGGCGGCCCGGACGCCGGTCTTCGGCACGGTAGCCACCATCCGCGACCGGACCGAGATCGAATCGCTCGGCAGCGAGCTCGAGACCATGCGCACGCTCTCCGATGCACTGCGCGCCCAGACGCACGAACACGCCAACCGGCTGCACACCATCGTGTCGCTAATGGAACTGGGCCGGGACGCGGAAGCCCTCGACTTCGCCACCAAGGACCTTGAACTTTCGCAGCGGCTGACCGATGACCTGGTGGGCTCAATCGAGGAACCGGTCCTTGGCGCCCTGGTGATGGGCAAGGCCGCGCAGGCGCACGAACGCGGCGTGGAGCTGATCCTCGCCACGGGCGGCTCGACGGCGGTGACCGGCCTGGCGGTGCAGGACCTGGTGGCGATCCTGGGCAACCTGCTCGATAACGCGATCGACGCCGCCGCCGACGCGCCACCGCCGCGGCTGGTGGAGCTTACCGTCCACTCGGAGAACGGAGCCCTGGAGATTTCGGTGGAGGACAGCGGCCCGGGCATCGATCCCGCGGCGGTGGAGGACGTCGTCAAGCACGGCTTCAGCACCAAGGCGCCCGGACCCTTCGGGCGCGGTCTGGGCCTGGCGCTGGTCCGGCAGGCGGTCCGGCGGCTGGGCGGTACCATGACAATCACCAGCCCGGCCGGGGCACTCTTCCGGGTCAGCCTGCCGACGGCGCCGGCCGCCGGACGGGAACCGGCCAGGACCGCAGAGGAACAGCAATGAACGAGATCCGCGTGCTCGTCGTCGAGGACGAGCCGATCGCCGCGGCCGCGCATGCCGCCTACATCGGCCGCCTCGACGGCTTCACCCTGGCCGGAGCGGCCCCCGACGGGCAGTCCGCGCTGCGGCTGATGACGGAGCTCGCGGCGGCCGGACAGCCGGTGGAGCTGGTCCTGCTGGACATGAACCTGCCGGACCTGCACGGGCTGGATATCGCCCGGCGGATGCGTACCGCCGGCCTCTTCGCGGACATCATCGCCATCACGGCGGTGCGTGAGCTGAACATCGTCCGCAGTGCCGTGGCGACCGGCGTCGTGCAGTACCTGATCAAGCCCTTCACCTACGCCACGTTCGCGGACAAGCTGCGCAGCTACCGGCAGTTCCGGGACCAGCTGGCCTCCCCCGGCACCGGCGGCCCCGGAGCGGGCGCGTCACAAAGCGACGTTGACCAGGCCTTCGCCAGCCTGCGGGCGCCGTCGGAACTGCCGCTGCCCAAGGGCCTGTCCTCCTCCACGCTGGACTCGGTGCAGGAGTTCGTGAAGCTGCAGTCCGGCGCCGTCTCCGCCAGTGAGGTGATGGAGGCCCTGGGCATGTCCCGGGTGACCGCGCGCCGCTACCTCGAGTACCTGGCCGACGCCGGAACGGTCGCCCGCACGGCACGCTACGGCGCCCCCGGCCGGCCGGAGAACGAATACCGCTGGAGCCGGCCGGCGTCCTAGAGGTCCCGGCCCGCCACGGCGCCGGGCCGGAGGACTCCGACGAGCTGGTCGATCACGCCCGCGTCCTCGATGGTTGAGGGCACCACGTAGTCTTCCCCGTCGGCGATTTGGCGCATGGTTTTGCGCAGGATCTTGCCGGACCGGGTCTTGGGCAGCGCCTCGACGACGGTCACGTGTTTGAAGTCCGCCACCGCCCCGATGTCGCGCCGGACCAGGGCCACCAGATCCTTGACCAGCACGTCCGCGGGCACATCAACCCCG
>DASSXE010000045.1:0-2489 GCA_035704125.1 Arthrobacter sp. | reverse complement strand
GCCATGATCTGGGCCGGCTCGCGGTGGGGTACCAGGCGGACGCGGTCCTGCTGGACGAGGACTTCGACGTCGCCGCGGTGTTCGCGGCGGGCGGGCTGCTGCCCGGTTAGCTCAGCCCGGGAGCTGGTTGAAGACGTGCCGGCGGATCCAGGCGTGCATCGCGATCGCCGCCGCGGAGGCGGCGTTGATCGACCGGGTGGAGCCGAACTGCTCAATGGAGAGGGTGTCCACCGCGGCCGCGTGCACCTCCGGGGTCAGGCCCGGGCCCTCCTGGCCGAACACCAGCACGCAGTCCCGCGGCAGTTCGTAGGTTTCCAGCGGCACGGAATCGGGGAAGATGTCGATCCCGATGATGGCCAGCTCCTCGCCCTGCGCCCAGGCGACGAAGTCCTCCACCGTGGGGTGGTGGCGGACGTGCTGGTAGCGGTCGGTGACCATGGCGCCGCGCCGGTTCCACCGCCGTCGTCCGATGATGTGGACTTCCTTGGCCAGGAACGCGTTGGCGGTGCGGACGACGGTTCCGATGTTCATGTCGTGCTGCCAGTTTTCGATGGCGATGTGGAAGTTGTGGCGGCGGGAGTCCAGCTCCGCGACGATCGCCTCATGCTTCCAGTAGCGGTACTTGTCCAGCACGTTCCGCCGGTCGCCGTCCGCCAGCAGGTCCGGGTCCCAGTGCTCCCCCTCGGGCAGCGGCCCGGTCCAGGGCCCGACGCCGACCTCCGGTTCCGCCGGCTGCGCGGCGGGGGCGGGCTCCTCGCCGCCGGCCGGGGACTCTGGGCCGTCGGCCGGTTTGCTGGGTGTCTCGGGTTCAGTCACGACTCAACATTAGACTGGGAGCTGTAGCGGAACACTATCGGCGGAGGGCACCATGGCGGACCAGTCAGAGCACGAAACAGGACAGCGGCCGGACGCGGACAATGTGCGCTCCACCTCATCGGTGTACCGCAGCGGCCAGGACATCGAATGCTGGCTGACCGACATGGACGGCGTGCTGGTGCACGAAAACCAGCCGATCCCGGGCGCCGCGGAGCTCATCCAGCGCTGGGTGGACACCTCGCGGCGCTTCCTGGTCCTGACCAACAACTCGATCTTCACGCCGCGGGACCTTGCCGCCAGGCTCAAGAGTTCCGGGCTGGAGATTCCGGAGGAGAACATCTGGACCTCGGCCCTGGCCACGGCACAGTTCCTCAAGGACCAGGTGCGCGGCTCCGACTCGGGCAACCGGGCCTACACGATCGGCGAGGCCGGTCTGACGACGGCGCTGCACGAGGCCGGCTTCATCCTCACCGACCAGGACCCGGACTTCGTGGTGCTCGGCGAGACCCGTACCTACTCCTTCGAGGCCATCACCATGGCGATCCGGCTGATCCTGGGCGGTGCCCGCTTCATCGCGACCAACCCGGACGCCACCGGTCCGTCCAAGGACGGCCCGATGCCGGCCACCGGCGCCATCGCAGCCCTCATCACCAAGGCCACCGGGCGCGAGCCGTACATCGTCGGCAAACCCAACCCGATGATGTTCCGGTCCGCGATGAACCAGATCGATGCCCACTCCGAGACGACGGCCATGATCGGTGACCGGATGGACACGGACATCATCGCCGGCATGGAGGCGGGCCTGCACACGGTGCTGGTGCTCAGCGGGATCACGCACAAGGATGACATCGCCGCCTACCCGTTCCGGCCCAACCAGATCCTCAACTCGGTCGCGGACCTCAAGAACCAGATCTGAGCCCGGCGCGTCAGAACGCCGTCTTCCTGCCGCCGCCGGAGGGCAGCGGCAGGATCTGGTCCTGGAGTTCGTCGACCAGCTGGCGGTAGATGCCCGGGTTCCATTGCGGGCTGGCGTGGGCCGGGCGGGCGCCGTCGGTCTGCAGCGAATCGGACACCATGTTCGCCTTGAACCGGAGCATCCAGGAGTCCCGGGCCGTCTCATAGCTGACCGTCTGGTCCGCCGGGTTGCCGATGAAGGCCATCTTCGCGTCGCCGAGCTTGCCGACGTACCGGCCCGGATCGAAGTGGTAGATGTAGGCGGATTCGGTCTGGATCAGCACACTGGAAGGGGCGATCGGGGACAACTGCTCCAGCGTCTGGTCCAGGATCTGCCCCCACGTGCGCTCGTGCTTGTTCAGCACCCGCTCGCCGAGTTCGTAGCCGCCACGCAGCACCGAGGGGAACCGGACTCCGCTCTCGTACAGGAAGACCACACCCTCGAACCAGCTCTGGTCCAGGACGTCGTTCCGGCTGGACGGGCTGGAGTCGAGCAGGATGAAGGACACCTTCACGCCGTGCAGCTCCAGCAGCCGGGCGGCCACCTGCACCGCCACCATCCCGCCGAAGCTGTGGCCGTAGAAGTAGAGCGTGTCCAGCTGGTGGGCGCGCACGTGCTCGATCACGGCGATGACGATCTTGTCGATGTCCATGCCGACGTTGGAGTAGCCGACGGCGGCCAGCTGGCCGCGCTTGTTGAGCGCCCCGCGCAGGGAGTT
>DASSXE010000482.1:0-3864 GCA_035704125.1 Arthrobacter sp. | reverse complement strand
GCCGCCAGCGCGCTGTCCGCCGCGGCCGTCCCGTCCCGGGACCCCGCCGGAACGGTAAGGCTGACGACCGTCCCCATGCACCCGAAGGTCTTCGCCTTCCGGCTCGGCCGGCCGAGTTCAGAGGTTGGCTGCATCGATGGCTGCCTGGAGCGACGTCAGGTACGCGGAACTGGTGACGGTGGCGCCGCTGATGGTCTGAACCTTGGCCGACTGGGCCTTAAGGACCGCGGCGCGCAGCAGCGGGGCGGCGCGGTTGCTGATCTGTACCGATTTGCGGTCGTCATCGGTGAGCTGCAGGGCGGTGACATCGGTGATGGCCCCGGCGTTGACGGTGATCTGTACCTGCACCGCGCCGAAACGGGTCTGCACGACCTTGCCGGCAAAGGTTCCGGCGGCGTTCGTGGCCGCACCCGACGAGCCGGCGGACCCGGAGGCGGCCGAGGAACTCCCGGCAGAACCACTCGAACCACTCGAACCCGCGGACCCGGACCCCGCGGACCCGGACCCTGCGGACCCGCCGGCGGTCCCGAGGCCGGCCCCCGCAGATCCGGCGGAAGCGGGCCCGGCCGTGGTTCCGGTGGCGCTGGCCGTGTCCGCCACGTGGGTTCCAGACTGCCAGCCGGCCACCAGGATTCCGGCGGAGGCCAAGGTTGCTGAAACTATCGCGCGAATTCTCACCAGTCGAACCTTTCGTAGTGGAGTTGCTCTTCCCGCACGCCTGCCCGGCGTGCGTCATCGAGGACGTTGCGGGCCCATCCGGCAGGACCACAGACGTAGACGTCGGCGTCGGCCAGGTCCGGCACGTAGCTTGCCAGCCGGTAGCCGGAGCGCGCCTCGCTCTCCGGCAGCCAGGTCTGCGCGCCCCGGGGCCGTCGTCCGGTCAGGTGGAACAGGGTCGCGCCGCGGCGCTGGCAGAGCTCGAGGATTTCGTCGCCGAGGTACAGCCCGGACTGGCTGTGGCCGCGGAGGATTACGGTGGCATCGCCGGGCGCGAACGGAGTCCGCTCCAGCAGCGCGCGGATCGGAGTGATGCCGATGCCGGCACCGATCATCACGACGTGCCGGCGGCTGCGGGACGCGGTGCTGAAGAGCCCGTACGGCCCTTCGACCGCAACCCGGGTGCCGGGTTTCAGCCGGGCCAGCGCGGCCGAGCCCCGGCCCAGGTTGCGGACCGTGATCCGCAACCGTCCGCCGCCGTCGGCGTCCAACTGCAGCGGCTCCGCGGAGAGGCTGAACGGATGCGGGTGCCACCACTGGCCGGGGGCGAGAAACCGCCAGATGAAGAACCGGCCGCCGCTGCCGGACAACTCGTCCAAGTGCCGGCCGGCCATCTCGATACTGACCACGCCATGGCCTACCGCCACCACCCGGCTGACGCGCAGCTGGTGCCGGACCGTGGCGACGACCGGCTCGAGGAGCCGGTAGTGCACGAGCGCAGCCCCGGTGCCGATGCAGACCGCAAGCCAGTACCAGCGCTGCCAGGTGCCCTCGGCAAAGAGGCCGCCGACGCTGAACTGGTGGGGCAGTGAGGTCAGCACCGCAGCGTATGTCAGCAGGTGGACGGCGTACCAAAATTCGTAGGGAAAACCACGGCGGACGGCCACCAGCGACGTCACAACGACGGCGATGAACAACGCCAGCGAGACGAACGCGAGCCACATATCGGGCACGAGGACCCACAGGGCCACCGCTTCGCTGACCGGGTTCAGGCCCTCGGCCAGCCCGTAGCCAATCGCCAGCAGGACGCCGTGCGCCAGCAGAAGGTACAGCGACGGCTTCCCGAGTTTGCTGTGGAACTCAAGGGCGCGGTCATGTCCAACGACGCCGTCGATGACCGGAAGGCGTGCCGCGAGGAGCAACATCAGCAGCACCAGGTCCATCCCGGCGAGCCCGGCCACGATCCCCACTGCTGTAAACGCTCCCGCCAGACTCGAGAAGCCGGCGGCACCGCCGTCGGCCAGCCACAAAGCCACGGCTCCGGCGAGGGACGCCCAGGCGATCACGGTCAGGAGGTCGGCCCGCAGCATCCGGCGGCGGTGCTGTCCCTTGAAAGGGTTCCCGGCCGCCGGGGCCCGTCGGACCGCGGGGCGCACGGCGGTCTCGGTTGGTGTGTTCATGAATCCAGACTCTGCCCGCTGCCTATCATTTTGCTGTGAAAGGACTGCGCCCCTGTTATGACTTGCCTGCGAGGGACCGCCGCCGCTTATACACCCTGGAGTCCCGGATTGGTCTTTAATTCGCCAAGCTCGTAGACTTGGTAGGCGCTAGGTGGCGCGGAGCGTGTGCAATTGCTCCGGTTGGCGGGAAAGTCTGCGAAATCAGGCACTCCCGGTGGCCGGTAGTTAGGGGCTCAAGTTGCGTGCACTCCTGTATTCGCCCAGCATCCCGGCACTCCGCGGTGGCTTCCCCCAAGGTTTCCTCCGCCCCGTGCCCGAGACCCACAATCGTCGCCGCAGTGAAGACTGCATCCGGTTCCGCCGGCTGCAGTAGCACCGCCGGACCCGCGTGGGAGCTGGATGCGGACGCCGCCTGCCGCACGGTTATGCGGGAACTCCGCCAGCCGTTTCATTTTATTTTCATGAGGAGAGTCGTCATGGCAGCACACTGCCAGGTGACCGGAGCCGAGCCGGGCTTTGGACACAGCATTTCGCACTCGCACCGCCGCAACAAGCGTCGGTTCGACCCGAACATCCAGAAGAAGCGCTACTGGGTTCCGTCCCTGCGCCGTAATGTCACCCTGCAGGTCTCTGCACGTGGCATCAAGACCATCGACGTACGCGGCATTGACGTAGTCGTCGCCGCCATCCTGGCACGAGGAGTGAAGCTCTAGTGGCAAAGGACAAGGACGTACGTCCGATCATCAAGCTCAAGTCGACCGCGGGCACGGGTTACACCTACGTGACGCGCAAGAACCGTCGTAACGACCCGGACCGTATGGTCCTGCGGAAGTACGATCCCAAAATCCGCCAGCACGTCGAATTCCGAGAGGAGCGCTAAACACATGGCTAAGAAGTCAATGATCGCTAAGAACGAACAGCGTAAAGTCATCGTCGAGCGTTACGCTGCAAAGCGCCTCGAACTGAAGAAGGCTCTGGTTGACCCCAACTCAACCGACGAAGCACGCGAAGCCGCACGCCTGGGCCTGCAGAAGCTGCCCCGCAACGCCTCGCCGGTCCGCCTGCGTAACCGCGACATCATCGACGGCCGCCCCCGCGGCACGTTCCAGAAGTTCGGTATCTCCCGTGTTCGCTTCCGCGACATGGCTCACCGCGGTGAGCTCCCCGGCATCACGAAGTCTTCCTGGTAATTCAGCACGCTTGTTGCCAGTGGCTTGAAGACGGGCCGGCACCCGTTTGGGGGCCGGCCCTTCTCGCGTTAACCGCCGCTACCGTCCGGCGGTATCCGGGCGAACGCGGCGGTGACGGAGCACACACTCGCAACTTCCGACGCCGGCTGCCCGGTCTGGGTGACTGGCGGCCCGTTTTGCCCCGTCTGTCCGCGGTTCCTGCCGCCCGGGGCGTCCGTGGGGGCCGATTTGTTCCGGGTCGGGTTGGTGTGTAAAGTAGTTCGAGTCGCCGCCGCTGATGCGGAAAGATAGCGACCGACCCCCTTCTAAACGGCCTGGAAAATGGTTCGCGAATTTGCGTGCTGATTTCGGGTGGGGACCTGCTGTGTGGGACTGGTAATCGCGGAAACGTTGATTTGCTTAGGACCGCGTGAGCGGGTAAGTTTGAAAAGTTGCTCCGGAGCGATCCTCGACTGGTTTTGTGGTTGTGGTGGTGCCGGGTGTGTCTGTTGTTTGAGAACTCAATAGTGTGCCAAGTTTGTTGATACCAATTTATTGTATTGAATTGGTTGAATTTG
>DASSXE010000464.1:0-3486 GCA_035704125.1 Arthrobacter sp. | reverse complement strand
GGCGGATTCCGTTTCCGCCACCGCGGTGGCGGTACCGGCTGCGGCGGCACCGGAGGCGTCGGCCGGAGCGTTGCTGCTCCGGACCAGCTCCACGACCTCGTCATAGCGCGGGGAGTTCATGAAGTTGTCCACCGAGACGTGCACGGCGCTGGCGGTCACGGGCCGGGCCCGCTCGGTCAGGTCCTGGTGCGTGATGACGACGTCGTAGCTGTCGCTGAGGTTGGCGATGGCGGAGTTGGTGACCTTGACGTCCGGGTAGCCGGCCGCCTTGATCTTATTCCGCAGCACCGACGCGCCCATGGCGGACGAGCCCATGCCGGCGTCGCAGGCGAAGACGATGTTCTTCACCGGACCGGCCAGCACCGCCACGCCGCCGGCACCCGCACCCGTCAGGGCCGAGGAGACGGAGCTCTTCTTGCCCTTCATGGCTTCCATCCGGGTGGTGGCTGCGCCGAGTTCGTCACCCTCGACGTCCTTGCTGGACTTGAGGATCACGGAGGCGATCAGGAAGGAGACCGTGGCGGCCAGCAGAACGGACAGTCCCACGCCCAGCAGGCTGTCCGCCGGGGTGGCGGCGAAGACGGCGATAATACTGCCCGGGGCCGCCGGGGAGCGCAGGCCGGCGCCGGTCAGGACCAGGGTGAAGATGCCGGTCATGCCGCCGCCGATCGCGGCGAGGATGATGATCGGCTTCATCAGCACGTAGGGGAAGTAGATCTCGTGGATGCCGCCGACGAACTGGATCAGCGCGGCGCCGGGGGCGGAGGCCTTGGCCATGCCCTTGCCGAAGAGCATGTACGCGAGCAGGATGCCGACGCCGGGGCCGGGGTTGGCCTCGAGCAGGAACAGGATGGACTTGCCCTGGGTGAGCGCCTGTTCGGTGCCCAGCGGGGTGAGGATGCCGTGGTTGACGGCATTGTTCAGGAACAGGACCTTGGCGGGTTCGATGAAGATGCTGGTGAACGGCAGCAGGCCGTTGTTGACCAGGAATTCGACGACGGCGCTGGCGCCGTTGCTGAAGGCCTTGACCACCGGCCCGATCACCAGCATGCCGAAGATGGCCATGATGGCGGCGACGATGCCGGCGGTGAAGTTGTCGATCAGCATCTCGAAGCCGGGCTTGACCTTGTCTTCCCACAGGCTTTCGAGCTTCTTCATGATCCACGCCGTCAGCGGGCCCATGATCATGGCGCCGATGAACATCGGGATGTCAGTTCCGACGATCACGCCCATGGTGGCCGCCGCGCCGACGACGCCGCCGCGGACGCCGTAGACCATCCGGCCGCCGGTGTAGCCGATCAGCAGCGGCAGCAGGTAGGTGATCATCGGGCCGACCAGTTTGGCCAGTTCGGTGTTGGGGGTGAAGCCTGCGGGGATGAAGAAGGCGGTGATGATGCCCCAGGCGATGAAGGCGCCGATGTTCGGCATGATCATCCCGGAGAGGAAGGTGCCAAACTTCTGGACGCCGACCCGCACGCTGCTTCGGGGTTTTGCAACTGTCTCTGTTGCCATGTGATTTCCTAACCGTGATTCCTGCTGCACCGCAGGATTGTCCGATATTTTCGACGAGCTAGCTGGTGGAGCTGATGGAGATCCGGTGGAGCCATTCGAGGAAGAGCTTGAGTTCGGAGCTGGAGAGCTGGTCCGAGTGTGAGGCCTGCAGTGCCGCGTTCAGGGCGATCGCCGCGACGACCACCGGCGACTTGCCGGGGTCCTCAGGGTCGGCCTCGCGGGCCTGTTCGGTGGAGACGGCAAAGATCATCGCGTCCCGGGTCATCGCCGAGAGCTCGAGGTTCCGTTCCGGCGCCTTCTCCGTGATGAGCATCAGGGTCACACCCACGTTGGCGGCCAGGATGCTCCGGGCTGCCTCCTTGGGCGGGACGGCCAGATGACCGGCCACCGCCGCCTTGTTCAGCATCCCCTCCAGCAGCGCCTCGGCGTCGGCGACGACGGCGGGACGGCTTTCCGGACGGATATTGCCGAACATGACGAGGTACAGTTCCGGCTGCTTCAAGCCGAACTGCACGTGCTGGTCCCACATCCGCCGGATATCTTCCAGCGGCCGGCCGGAGGGCGCAAAGTCCCGCTCCCCCGCCACGTACTCTTCGAAGCCGGCCGCAACGACGGCGTCGAACAGGCCTTCCTTGTCCCCGAAGTGGTGGTAGAGGGTGGGGGCGGTCACGCCCGCCAGCTGGGTGATCTGGCGGGTGGAGACCGCGGCGCCTCCGGATTTGGCCAGCAATCCGGCGGCTGCACGCAGCAGCCGGATTTTGGGCGGCAGCTGGCCATCGATACTCATAACCGCTACCCTAGCACCTATAGCAACGCTATATGAAGTGCATCACAACGGTTTTTTCCATCGACTTTTTCAGGTGCAACGGGTTCCGGGTTGACGTAGTGGACAGCCGCAGGAAATCTAGGGTTTAGCGGATCAGTTGCGGCTCCTGTTCCGTCTTACTGGCTCACGGCAGAGAATGAGGACTTTCAGTGCAGAACTTCCAAGGTGTAGGCGTCAGCCCCGGCCGGATCATCGGCACCATCCGTCAGATGCCGAAGCCGGTCAGTGAGCCGCCGGCCGGCGAACAGCTGCCCGCCGGCGTCTCCGCCGAGGATGCGACGGCGGCGCTGAAGGCGGCCGCGAAGGCCGTGCACGACCAGCTCAAGGCCCGGTCCCAGACCGTCAGCGGCGATGGCAAGGCCGTGCTGGAGGCGACCGCACTGATGGCCACGGACACGATGCTGCTGAAGTCCGCGGCCAAACTGATCGGCCGCGGCACCTCCAACCAGCGGGCCATCTGGGAGGCCGGCGCCTCCGTCTCGGAAATGCTGCACAACCTCGGCGGTTACATGGCCGAACGCGCCACCGACGTCCTGGACGTCCGGGCGCGGATCGTGGCTGAGCTGCGCGGCGTCCCCGCCCCCGGCATTCCCACCGCCGAGGAGCCGTTCATCCTCATTGCCGAAGACCTGGCCCCCGCGGACACCGCCACCCTGGACCCGGAGAAGGTGCTCGCCCTGCTGACGGCCGGCGGCGGGCCGCAGTCGCACACCGCGATCATCGCCCGCTCACTCGGGCTGCCCGCCGTCGTCGCGGCCGCCGGTGTGGACACCCTTGCGGACGGCACCGAGGTCTACGTCGACGGAGCCGCCGGCACCATCACCGCCGAGCCGGGTCAGGAGCAGCGGACGGCCGCCGAGCAGTGGGCCGCGACGGCGTCGCTGCTGGCGGAGTTTGACGGCACCGGCGCGACGGCGGACGGCCACCTGGTCCCGCTGCTGGCGAACGTGGGCGGCGGCAAGGACGCTGTGGCCGCGGCCAAGCTCAACGCCCAGGGCGTAGGCCTTTTCCGGACCGAGTTCTGCTTCCTCGAACGCGACACCGAACCGACCGTGGAGGAGCAGGCAGCCGCGTACAAGGGTGTCTTCGATGCCTTCCCCGGCAAGAAGGTGGTGCTCCGAACCCTCGACGCCGGCGCGGATAAGCCG
>DASSXE010000382.1:0-5854 GCA_035704125.1 Arthrobacter sp. | reverse complement strand
ATGTGCTTGGCGTAGGAGGTGAAGGCCTCGGCGACCTGGAGCGCGAGCTCGCGGGTCGGAGCCAGGACCAGGGCCTGCGTCTTGCGGGACGGGCCGTTCAGGTCGTGGAGTTCAGCCAGCCGGGACAGCGCCGGCACTGCGAATGCTGCAGTCTTACCGGTGCCGGTCTGGGCCAGACCTACGACGTCGCGGCCCTCAAGCAGCAGCGGAATGGTGGCCGCCTGGATCGGGGACGGCTTCTCGTAGCCGACGTCCTGCAGGGCGGCGAGGACGCGGGCATCGATGCCGAGGTCGACGAAGCGGAGTCCGGTTTCGTCGTCGCCGTTGGCGTGCTTCTCGGCGGTGATGTCGGCTGCTTCTGCAGCAGCCGGCTCGGTGAACTCGACGTCGGTCTGGGTGTTTTCGATCTCGACGGAGTGGTCCTGATTTTCGGGCATAGGTGAATCTTCCTCATCCATAGGGGCCAGGCGGCACAACCCGAGGTGAGCGGAGCCGCAGTACGCGTGACACGTGGTGCCGGGCATCCTTTGACCGGCCGGTCACATAGAAGCCCGGCGCTTTCGCAATCCCGTGGCAGGACTTCCCGCTGCAACTCTTGGCTGCTATCCCAGCAGTCTGTACAGCGTTTTCTTTAGCCGGCTCTCCCTATGAAAATGCCCGCATCTCAATCGCGCGGGCCCCAACACTTACCAGTCTTGCCTCAAGAATTGGGCAGGAATAAGGGATTTCCGGAGTGGGGGATATTTCAAGTGTAGGGCATGGGCCCGCGCCGGCGCCAACGGAAAGGAGGACGGCGGCGGTGAGCTTGCGCACACGGTCTCCGCCAGGGCCCCTGCCCTCCCCCCGGGCACCCCCGGAGTTCCGACCCTTAGCCGCCGGAACGGGCCTGCAGCTTCTCGAAGATCCGGTGATACTCGGGCTGCAGCCGGATGGAGCCATCGGCCTCGGCATCGCGGAGGGCGTCCATGTCCTCCACGGTGGGATCCGCGAACCATTTGCCGACCGTCACGCCATGCGCCGGAACGTAGAGCCGGTGGATGTGGTCGCCGGCCTCGATGCTGCCCAGCCGGACCACCCGCAGGTACGCGCCGACCCGGCCAGCCTCGGTAAACCGCTTGACCCAGTGCGGCTCCCCCGTCCTGCGCTGAAAGGTGCCGCACGGAACGCGGGGCGAGGTGACCTCCACCTCGACGTCGAGCCCGATCCGCCAGCGTTCACCAATCACGGCACCGGTCGCCTCCAGGCCGGCCACCCGGAGGTTCTCACCGAAGTATCCGGGCGGGATGTCCCGCCCCAGTTCCGCGGCCCAGTAGTCGGCGTCCGCCTGCGAGTAGGCGTACAGCGCCTGGTCCTCGCCGCCGTGGTCCAGGCGGTCCGCCTGGACGTCGCCCCGTAACCCGAGCCTGTGGACTTTGACCGGCCCCTCCACGGGGCGCTTGTCGATAGCGGTGACGCCCAGCCGTCCGTCGTCGCTGAGCAGCTGATGCACCCGGCAGACGGCAAGCACTGAAGCGGTTTCCATGGCACCAGTGTAGGCCCGCGGGGGCGGGCCGGCCCCGGCTTCGCCCCGGCTGTTTCTCCTGCCCCGATCCGCTGCGATCCGCCGGCAGGCCGGTTAGGCTGGCTTCAGAATTCGGCGACGCCTTCGGGATGTGATCCACAACGACGGCGCTGGCAGCTCATCGCTGCCGCCGCCCAGGAACCACGCAGGGGGAAAGCATGGACCCGGACCAGCGCGACGGGGATGCGGTGCCACCGCATCCCAAGAACGACGCCCCGAAGCCTCCGCCGTGGCAGGTACCAAAGCCCGAACTCCGGCCCGAGCTGCTGGAGGAAACCGGCTCCTCCGCGGAACCCGACGCCGCGGCAGCCTCCACCGTCTTCGACCCGTTCGAGCGGGACCGCGAGCGCGCGGCCTCGGCGCGCAAGAGACGCGCCCAGCGCCGCACCGTCGTCGTCGGGCTCGGCGTCACCGCGCTGCTCGCCGGCACCATCACCGCCATGGTCTCCAGCGGCGGGGACGACGCCGACTACGCCCAGGTCTGCTTTAACGACGAGACCGGCGAGCGCGTGGACGACACCCAGTGCGGCAACAGCAGCACCGCCGGCCGCAACTCCGGGATCTTCGCCTGGTACTTCTACTCCCGGGGCGCCAGCGTGCCGGGCATCGGCCAGAACCGCTCCGCCTACCCCAGCTATAGCAAAACCGTCCCCTCCGGGGCCAAGGCCTCCACCGGGTACAGCTCCAAGGGCGGAACGGTCAGCCGCGGCGGCTTCGGCGGCAGCGCCAAGGGCGGAAGCACGGGAGGCTAGGGATGAAACGGCTGCGATCCACGCCGCGCCCGGACTGGAGGGCGCGGATCGAATCCCAGGGGCTGGTGTTCTCCACCACCGAGCTTCCCGGCGGGAAAACCCTCGAGTACTGGCACGAGGATGCCTATTACGAATTCACCATGGACGAGGTGGAGACGCTGGAACAGACCGCGGAGCAGATGCACCTCATGTGCCTGGAAGCGGCGAAGTTCCTGGCCACCGGGGCGATGGGCGGCATCGGCATCGGGCCGCAGGCACTGGAGCTGGCGGCCGAATCGCTGCAGGCCGGCGACGCGGACATCTACGGCCGCTTCGACTTTGTCTACGACGGGCGCGGCCCGGCGAAGATGCTGGAGTACAACGCGGACACGCCCACGGGCCTGATCGAGGCCGCCGTCGCCCAGTGGTTCTGGCTGCAGGACGTCCACCCGGAGAAGGACCAGTGGAACGGCATCCACGAGGCCCTGATCCGGCAGTGGCGGAAGCTCCAGTACCGGACCGGGATGAGCACCCTGCACGTGGCGCACGCCGAGGAGGAGGAATCCGGCGAGGACTGGATGACCGCCGCGTACATGCGCGACGTGGCCGAGCAGGCCGGCTGGAGCACCATCGGGATCAACATGTCGGACATCGGCTGGGATCCCAACCTCAACCGGTTCGTGGACCTGGACAACTACCTGATCAGCACCATGTTCAAGCTCTACCCCTGGGAGCTGATGATCAAGGAACCGTTCGGCCAGCGGCTCTTCCAGCGGGCCTCCAACCCCCGCTGGGTGGAACCGGCGTGGAAGATGCTGCTCTCCAACAAGGCACTTCTTGCCGCATTGTGGCACCTCTACCCGGACCACCCCAACCTGCTGCCTGCCTATCTGGACAGTCCCGGCCCGCTGCGGGAATGGGTCGCGAAGCCGCTGCACGGCCGGGAGGGCGACAACATCCGGATCCACGCCGAGGGCCTCAGCCTGGAACAGCCCGGGGACTACGGCAGGGAGGGCTGGTGCTACCAGCAGTTCCACGCCCTGCCGGACTTCGACGGCAACCGTCCGGTGCTGGGGCTGTGGGTGGTCGACGGCGAATCCGTCGGCTGCGGGATCCGCGAATCCGACGGCCCGGTCACCGACTATTTCTGCCGTTTCGTGCCCAACACCATCGACGCCCCGGCCCCCGCTCCCCCGGCCGGCCGGAACCAGAATTCAGCCAAGGCAGGTATCGCGCTATGACCATCCCCTCGACGACGGCGCCCGGAGCCGCGGGCGCCGTCCCGGCCAAGGGCCTGCGCGCCGGCATCCTGGACCTGGGCGACTCCGTGATGCTGGGCCTGGCCTCCACGGCCCCGGTGTACTCCCTCGCCGCCACCCTGGGCCTGATCGTGGCCGTCAACGGGAATTCGACGCCGCTGATCCTGCTTCTGGGCTTCGTCCCGGTCCTTTTCATCGCCTACGCCTTCCGCGAGCTCAACAGCGCCATGCCGGACTGCGGCACCACGTTCACCTGGGCACGCAGCGCCTTCGGCCCGTGGGCCGGCTGGCTGGGCGGCTGGGGCGTGGCCCTGGCCGGGATCGTGGTGCTGGCCAACCTTGCCCAGGTCGCCGGGCAGTACCTCTGGCTGCTGGTCGGCGACGGGTCGCTCGCAGGCAACCCGCTGGTGGTGACGGCCACCGGCGTCGTCTTCATCGTGTTCATGACCCTGGTGAACTACCGCGGGATCAGGCTCGGAGAGCACGTCCAGCGCACCCTGACCTACGTCCAGTACGTGTCCCTCGGTGTCTTCGCCGTGGCCCTCATCGTCCAGATCGCCGCCGGCAGCTCCGGGGCCTCCGGCCAGCCGTTCGATCCGGCCTGGTTCAACCCGGCGGTGCTCGTCACCGACCCGGGCGCCGCGGTGCACGGGGTGCTGCTGGCACTGTTCATCTACTGGGGCTGGGACACCTGCCTGGCGGTCAATGAAGAGACCGAGCACCCGGCCACCACACCCGGCCGCGGCGCGGTGCTCTCCGCGGTGATCCTGGTGGCGATCTACGTCTCGGTGGCGCTGCTGGTGATGATGTATGCCTCGGTGGGCACGGATGGAATCGGTTTGGGCAACGAGGCGAACCGCAGCGACGTCTTCCTGGCGATGAAGGACACCGTGCTCGGCCCGTGGGGCTGGCTGATCGTCGTCGCGGTGCTGGCATCGGTGCTGTCCTCGACCCAGACCACCATCCTTCCGACGGCCCGCGGCACGCTGTCGATGGGCGTACACGGTGCCCTTCCGCGCCGCTTCGCCCACGTGCACCCGCGAAACCAGACCCCCGGGTTCTCCACCCAGGTGATGGGCGCCGCGGCGGTGGGCTACTACGTACTGATGAGCATCCTGAGCCAGAACCTGCTGGCCGACTCGATCAGCTCTATCAGTCTCTTCATCGCCTTCTACTACGCCCTGACCGGGTTCGCCTGCGTCTGGTACTTCCGCGGCACCCTGCGCGCTTCGGCCAGGAACCTCTGGTTCCGCGGCATCCTGCCTGCCGTCGGGGCGGTGGCGCTGATGGCGGCGTTCGTCGTCTCAGCCGTGCAGATGTGGGACCCGGGCTACGGCAACACCACCATCTTCGGCGTCGGCGGGGCTTTCGTCAGCGGGGTGGTGCTGCTGGCCCTGGGCGTGGTCTTCGCCGCGGTCTGCCGCTTCGCGCCCGCCACCCGGGAGTATTTTGTCCCGCTCGCCCGGACGGAGCCCGCGGTCGGCGGCGCCCGGCCGTAGGATGGCCGCATGAGCCGACCCGCTGAAGTGTCCGACGTCTCCGATGTCCTCGCCATCGATTCCCTGTTCAGCCCTGAGGAGCTGGCCGTCCGTGAGAAGGTCCGGGACTTCACCCGGCAGCGGATCCGGCCCGGCATTGCGGAATGGTTCGACGACGGCGTCTTCCCGCTGGAGCTGGCCTCCGAGCTGGGCGAGCTGGGCGTCCTGGGGATGCAGCTGGAGGGCTACGGCTGCCCCGGCCGCTCCGCCGTCGAATACGGCCTGGCGGCCATGGAACTCGAAGCCGGCGACTCCGGCATTCGGACGTTTGTCTCGGTGCAGGGATCCCTTGCCATGACGGCGATCCACCTCTGGGGATCCGAGGAGCAGAAACAGCATTGGCTCCCCCGCATGGCCGCCGGCGAGGCGGTCGGCTGCTTCGCGCTGACCGAACCCACCGCCGGCTCGGACCCCGCGGCCATGCAGACCTTCGCCCGCCGGGACGGCAGCGGCGGGGACGCCGGCTGGATCCTGGACGGCGCCAAGCGCTGGATCGGTCTGGCGTCCGTGGCGGACATCATGGTGGTCTGGGCCATGACCGACGACGGCGTGCGGGGCTTCCTGGTGCCCGCCGGCACCCCGGGGGTGTCAGCGGTGCCGATCCGGCAGAAACTCTCCATGCGCGCCTCGATCCAGTGCGACATCACCTTTGATGGCGTCCGGCTGGGCCCGGAAGCCCTGCTCCCGGCGGCCCGCGGGCTGCGCGGGCCCTTCAGCTGCTTAAACGAAGCCCGCTACGGGATCGCCTGGGGCGCGATGGGCGCC
>DASSXE010000360.1:0-4554 GCA_035704125.1 Arthrobacter sp. | reverse complement strand
TGGGCGACATGGCCGCGGTTGCGCATCACGTAACGGCGGCTCAGGTCGGAGGAGTCGTTGAGGTGGCGCAGCCCCAGGTCCACCTGCCGCTGGGCGCGGACCTTTTTGATGACGAAGGCGTTCACGTAGACCACCGGGGTCAGCTGTGCGGCGAGCCAGCCGTAGACCGCATCGTCCCAGGTGATGAAGAAGCGCGGGTCGGGCAGTCCGATGTCGCGGGCCACGTCCGCCTTGATGACCATGCCCTCGAAGTTGCCCACGTTGGTGCGGAAGACGTCTGAGTGCTTGAAAACGTCGCGGGAGACGGGCAGGAAGACGCCAAGTGCGTCCACGAAGTGGTGCTGCCAGAAGAACGGGTTGCCGTTGGCGTCGTAGCGGCGCCCGATAAGGCAGGAGTACGCCGGGGTGAACCGCTCCAGGGCTTCGACGGCGCCGGGGAGCACTTCGACGTCGTCGTCCATCAGCCAGAGCCAGCCGGCGCCGGCCGCCAGCGCCAGTTCCACGCCGCGGGAGAACCCGCCCGCTCCCCCGACGTTGGTCTCCAGCCGCTCGTACCGGACCGGCAGGTTTCCGGCCGCCTCCACGCGGGCCACGACCTCGGCGGTGTGGTCGCTGCTGGCGTTATCCACCACGATGATTCCCGCCGGCGCGGTGGTCAGGCGGCCAAAGGAGGCCAGCAGGTTTTCCAGGAAGTCCGCGCGGTTGTAGGTGACGACGACGGCGTATAGGTTCTCCACGGCGGCCTAGCTGTTCAGCGCCATCAGTTCCGCGGGCGAACCGAAGCCCTTGCCGCGGAAGCCGGTGGAGTAGGCCCGGAACCAGTGCGCCAGGCCTTTGAGGTCGCCGTTTTTGAGGAAGTAGTAAGGAAAGCCGACCACGTCCGCACCGAACCAGCGAAGGTTGCGGTACTTGCGGGTGAGATAGCCGCGGTTGCGGAAGTAGCAGTAGCGCTTGAAGTCGCCCTCGGGGATGACGGGGGTGATGAAGCCGCCGAATACCGGCTTCATCTCGGTCCAGGTGGCGGGGTGCTGCACCGCGACGGTGGCGAGGGTGCCGTACTTCAGGCCGGCCTTTTTGACCCGGGAGAGGAAGTCGACTTCGTCGCCGCGGATGAAGAACTTCACGTCCGGGATGCCGATCGTGTAGAAGACCTCGGTGCGGATCAGCGCGCCGTTGAAGAAGTGCACCATGTCCGGCAGGTAGCCCATCGGGGCCAGGCGTGACCGGTCGTTGGTCAGCAGGCCGTTGATCCGGAAGTTGAAAGACAACCGGTTGGGGTCCGCGGTGGCGGCGACCAGGGGGCTGACGATGTCCAGCTGGTGCTCCTCGGCGGTCTTCAGCAGCTCGGCCAGGCAGGTGGCGTCCTCGGGATGCCCGTCGTCGTCCATCATCCAGATCCATTCGGCGCCGCTGGCCATCGCGGCCAGGATCGCGTACGCGAAGCCGCCTGCGCCGCCAAGGTTCGCCTCGGACCGAAGGTAGTTGATGTTCTCGGCTCCCTGCGCCGCGACGACGCCGGAGGCCGGCTCCGTACCGGAGTCCACCAGGGCGATCGAGTGGATCGGGGCGGTCTGCCCGGCCAGGCCCTTGAGGAGCAGCTCAAGCTCCTCGTGCCGGTTGTACGTGACCGCCGCTACGGCGACTTTGGGCTGCATGTCAGTTCCTCGGGGAATCGTCGGGGGTGGCGGCCGGTTCTTCGCCGGCGCCCAGCACCTCGGGGACCACCTCACGGAGCCGCTCCAGGCTGATGGCGCCCTGCCGGACCACGCGCAGCGGCAGGGAGGTGGCGTCGATGATGGTCGAGGGCTCGGCGGCCGAGCCTTCGCCGTCACCCCCGCCATCGCCTTCGATGGGGCGCCGGCCGCCCTCGAGGTAAACCTCCACCGAGTCGGCCAGCTGTGCTTCCGCCTCCGCGGCGGTCCCCGCGGCGGCCTGGCCGGTGCGGTTGGCCGAGGACACGGCCAGCGGACCGGTGAGGGTGAGGAGGTCCTGGGCGATGTCGTCGGCCGGGAGGCGCAGAGCCACGGTTCCCTTGGTCTCGCCCAGGTCCCAGTCGAGTGAGGGCTGGGCGTGCAGGATGAGCGTCAGCCCGCCGGGCCAGAAGGCCTCGGCCAGGCGGCGCGCCTCGGCCGGAACGTCGGTGGCGAGCCCGTCCAGGGCGTTGAGCCGCGGAATCAGCACCGGCGGCGGCATCTGCCGGCTGCGGCCCTTGGCGGCGAGAAGCAGCGTCACGGCCTGCGGGGAAAAGGCGTCGGCCCCGATGCCGTAGACCGTGTCGGTGGGCAGGACAACGCATTTGTTGTCCCGGATGGCCTTCTGGGCGTGTTCCAGACCGGCGGCACGCTGGGCCGCGTCGGTGCAATCGTAGCTAGTCGTCACTGGCCTATCCTTTCATTCCAAGCTGGTCGTCGGCGTCGGAGCCGCGGGCTTCGTAGGTTTTTCGCAGCGCACTGGTGGCGCGGTCCCGGCCGTTGAGATCCTGGTGCGTCGCGATGCCGGACCAGTGTCCGGACCGCTCCATCATCCGCGCGATCCACCCGGACTGCACCTCGGCGTGTTCCATCACGAAGTATCCGCCGGGCTTCAGCAGCCGCGCGGCGGACGCGGCGGCCGCCGTCGGCAGCTCCATGCCGTCCGCTCCCCCGCCGTACAGGGCCTCGGGCGGATCATGCAGGGCCACTTCGGGTTCGTTCGGGACGGCCTCGGCGGGGATGTACGGCGGGTTGGAGACGACGACGTCGAAGCTGGCGTCGTGCTCTGGCAGCGCGGTGCGCAGGTCCCCGCGCAGCAGGCGGACCCCCAGCGGGAGCAGGTTCTTCGCCGCCCAGGCGTGCGCGAACTCGCTGTATTCGACCGCGTACACCTCAGCGTCCGGGACCTCGTGGGCAATCGAACCGGCGATGGCGCCCGAACCGGTGCCCAGGTCCACCACCTTGGGCCGGCCCGCGGCCCCGGGCCGCTGCGCGAGCCAGTCGATCACCAGTTGCACCACCGATTCCGTTTCCGGCCGCGGGATGAACACGCCCGGGCCGACGGCGAGCTCAAGATAGCGGAAGTAGGCCACGCCGGTGATGTGCTGCAGCGGGATGCGCCGGGCGCGTTCGGCCACGAGTCCGGCGTACCCTTCGGGCGCCGGCGAGTCGCCGAGCAGGAGCGCGCGGAGCCTCCCCGGCCCGACGCCGAGGAGGTGCCCGGCGAGCAGTTCGGCGTCGACCTTGGGACTGGGCACCCCCGCGGCAGCCAGGACTGCCGTGGCCTCACGGACGGCGTCGGCGAGGCTGGGCACGGAATCGGGGGTCATCGGCGGCAGGTATCGTTGGCAGGCACGCGGGTCCGGCTAGTCGCCGATGGCGTCGAGCCGGGCCTGTTCGTCCATCTCGATGGCCGACTGGATGACCGGTTCCAGGTCGCCGTTCATGACCTGGTCCAGGTTGTAGGCCTTGTACCCGGTGCGGTGGTCGGCGATCCGGTTTTCCGGGTAGTTGTAGGTGCGGATGCGCTCGGAGCGGTCCATGGTGCGGATCTGCGACTTGCGCTGCGCCGAGTTCTCGGCGTCGATCTGCTCCTGCTGGTGGGCGAGGATGCGGGCACGGAGCACGCGCATGCCGGCCTCACGGTTTTGCAGCTGGGACTTCTCGTTCTGCATCGCCACCACAATCCCGGTGGGAAGGTGGGTGATGCGCACGGCGGAGTCGGTGGTGTTCACGGACTGGCCGCCGGGACCGGAGGAACGGTACACGTCGATCTTGAGGTCGTTCTGGTTGATCTCGAGCTCTTCGGGCTCATCCACTTCGGGGAGCACCAGCACGCCGGCGGCGGAGGTGTGGATCCGGCCCTGCGACTCGGTCACGGGAACACGCTGGACGCGGTGCACGCCGCCCTCGAACTTGAGCCGGGCGTACACGCCTTCGGCCGGGTCGTTGGAGCTGCCCTTGACGGCCATCTGGACGTCCTTGTAGCCGCCCAGGTCCGACTCGGTGGCCGAAATGAGTTCGGTCTTCCAGCCGCGGGACTCCGCGTACCGGGTGTACATCCGCAGCAGGTCCCCGGCGAACAGTGCAGCCTCGTCGCCGCCCTCACCGCCCTTGACCTCAAGGATCACGTTGCGGGCGTCGTCCGGATCGCGCGGGATCAGCAGCCGGCGCAGCTTGGCCGCGGCGGTTTCCAGCGCGGCTTCGAGCTCAGGGACCTCGGCGGCGAACTCGGGATCCTCGTCCGCCATCTCCTTCGCGGCGGCGAGGTCATCATTGATGGCCTCCCAGCGGTTGTAAGCCTCCACAATGCCGTTCAACTGAGCCGAACGCCGCCCCAGCTTCCGGGCCAGCTTCTGGTCAGCATAAACAGCAGGATCCCCAAGCTGGGCCTGGATGGCAGCATGCTCATCCAAAAGCCCCTGTACGGACTCAAACATTTTCAAAACCTTTCGTTCTGCACCCAGTTTAAATCAAGCGCAGGAATCGGCGCGCCGCGGTGGGCGAGCCCCATAACTGCCGCGCGGATGTTCCGCCCCGGGAGTGGCATCGGGCCTGTCGGAGCGTTGCTGCTGACGTACGC
>DASSXE010000352.1:0-2043 GCA_035704125.1 Arthrobacter sp. | reverse complement strand
AGAAATCGTGGCGCCGCCGCGGATCGCCGCGACAACAACCAAGGCACCGGCGGCGGCGCTGAGATAGGGAATGGTGGCCAGCAGGGCCGACGCGACGGCGTAGGCCGGAAACCAGAGCCGCGCGGTGGGTCCGGCCGGCGGTGGCACGGGCCAGTCGTGCTGGGCCTTTCCCAGCCGCTGCGCGGGGGAACCGGCGAAACGCTGGTTTGCCTTGGCCTTCCCGAGGACGGCCGAGCCCGGGGCGATCTGGGCGCCGGCGCCGATCCGGGCGCCGGGCATGAGCGTGCTCCGCGAACCGACGGTAGCCCCGGACCCGACACTGATCTGCCCGATATGGACCTGGTCCCCGTCGATCCACCAGCCCGAGAGATCCACCTCGGGCTCAATGGAAGAACCGGTGCCAAGGCTGAGCATGCCGGTGACCGGCGGGACCGAATGCAGATCGACGTCCTTGCCGATGGTGGCCCCGAGGGCCCGCGCATAGTAGGTAATCCATGGGGCGCCCGCGAGGCTGACGGCGCCGGAGAGATCGGAGATCTGCTCGGCGAGCCAGAGCCGCAGGTGCACCCGGCCGGACCGCGGATAGCTGCCCGGGACGACGCCGCGAAGCAGGCTCCGGGCCGCCGCTGCGGAAAGCGCCATCCGTCCCCAGGGGCTGACAAAGAGCAGCCAGGCTGCGAACACCCACCACCAGGAGACGACCGGCGCGGCCTGCAGCACGCCCGACGCCGCGAGGACGTTGTTCAACGCCATCAGGTAGGTCAGCCACCGCATGGAGACCAGCACATGCAGGGGGATTCCGGCCACGAGCTGGAAGACCTGCGATTTCCTGGCGGTCGGCCTCACCAGCCGTTCCTGCGCCTCGGCCGCCGCATCGCCCCCGTCGGGGGAGGAAAGCCGGGCCAATTCGGCCAGGGCGCCGAGCCTGGGCCGGTCGTAAATGTCAGCGACCGTGATGGTGGGATAGCGGACCCGCAGGGCCGAGACCAGCCTCGCGGCTGTCAGGCTGCCCCCGCCGAGGGCGAAGAAATCAGCATCCAGACTGTCCGGGGTGGATCCCAGGACCGCGGCCCATTGCTCCACGATCCACCCGGACCGGGAGTCCAGTTCCAGGCCGGAGGTCTTCCCGCCGTCGCCGGTTTCGAGTGGCCAGGGAAGCGCCGTCCGGTCGACTTTGCCGCTGGTCTTGACCGGGAGCGACTCGACACAGGTCAGTACCGGGACCAGGGCCGCGGGAAGGGCTGCGGCGAGATGTTTCCGGGCGGCCTGAAGGTCCAGCGCCGTGCCGGTTGCGGCGGCGAGGTAGCCGACCAGGATCTGGTTCCCCGCAGCCGTCGTTTGCACGGCGGCCGCGGCGCCGCTGACGCCCGGAATGGACTGCAGGGCTGCATCGATTTCGCCGAGTTCAATCCTCCGCCCTCCCAGTTTGACCTGGTCGTCGGCCCGGCCAAGAAAGATCAGCCCCGCCGCTTCGTAGCGGACCAGGTCGCCGCTGCGGTAGGCCCGGTCCCACCCGAGGGCAGGCAGCGGCGCATATTTCTCCGCGTCCTTGACCGGGTCAAGGTACCGGGCCAGGCCCACGCCGCCGATGATCAGTTCGCCGGTTTCGCCTTCCGCTACGGGTATCCCCCCGGAATCGACGACGGCGAGGTCCCAGCCGTCCAGGGGAAGGCCGATCCGGACCGGCAGCGTGCCGTCCATCAACGCGGCGCAGGCGACGACGGTCGCTTCCGTTGGTCCGTAGGTGTTCCAGACCTCCCGGTCTTCGACGGCCAGCCGGGCGGCTAGTTCCGGCGGGCAGGCCTCCCCGCCGAAGATCAGCAGGCGGACCGCCTCCAGCGACTCCACCGGCCACAATCCGGCGAGGGTGGGCACGGTGGAGACCATCGTAATTCCGTTGGTGATCAGCCAGGGTCCCAGGTCCATTCCGGTCCGGACCAGGGACCGGGGCGCCGGGACCAGGCAGGCACCGTTGCGCCACGCCAGCCACATCTCTTCGCATGAGGCATCGAAGGCCACGGACAGGCCGGCCAGGACCCGGTC
>DASSXE010000182.1:0-15965 GCA_035704125.1 Arthrobacter sp. | reverse complement strand
GCCGCGGAGCCGGCCAGGACGTCCCGTCCCCCGCCGCCCAGGCCGCCCGGAAGGTGCACGTCCAGGAGGACGACGTCGGGCCGCGTCTGGGCGATGACCCGGACCGCGTCCTCGACGGTGGCCGCTTCACCGACGACGGCGATGCCGGCGTCCAGGTCTGCCTTGAGCCCGGACCGGAAGATGGCGTGATCGTCCACGATCACGACGCGGGTGACGGAGGCGTCTCCCGCCGGGCTGCCGTCGGCTGGCTGACTGCTCATTGTGGGTCCTTTGCACTAGGTCCGGGGGTGGAGGGGGCGGAAGCTGCGTCGCCGAGCGGCAGCCTGAGCCGGACCTCGGTGCCGTCCGGGCTGCTGACGATCACCGCGGAACCGCCGTGGCGCCGCATTCGCCCGATGATTGACTCCCGCACGCCCAGGCGGTCGGCGGGGATGGCTGCCGGATCGAACCCCGGGCCGCGGTCCTTGACGAAGACTTCCGCGCCGGCGGCGGTGACTTCCAAATACACGGAAACCGCCCCGCCACCGTGCCGCGCCGCGTTCAGCATCGCCTCCCGGGAAGCCTGGACCAGCGCGTCGAGGCGCCCGGTCATGGCACAGTCGCCGACCGTGACGACGTCGACGGCGTTGCCCAGCGAGTCCTCGACATCGGCGGCGGCGGCCTGGACCGCATCGGAGAGCCGGCCGTCGTCGCGGGCCGCATTCCGGTAGAGCCAGCCGCGCAGTTCGCGTTCCTGCGCCCGGGCCAGGCGGACGACGTCGTGCTCGCTCCCGGCCCGGCGCTGGATCAGGGCGAGCGTCTGGAGCACGGAATCGTGCAGGTGTGCGGCAATTTCGGCACGTTCGGTGGCCCGGACCCGGCCGGCGCGTTCGGCTTCGAGGTCACGCCAGAACTTCAGGCCCCAGGGCAGCAGCACCAGCGCCACCCCGCCCAGAACGGCAACGGAGGCCAGCAGCGCCAGCCAGGTCTGCTCCCAGGACCCGGACCCGGAGACCATCAGCAGCACCCCGGTAACCACCAGCGCCAACCCGGCGGCCAGCCGGGCCCAGCCGCCGGCCTGGTTGGCTTTGGTCTTGTCCACGATGCCCGTCCGGCGGGTTTCGTCCAGCTGCATCCAGGCAATGGCCGCGCCGCCCAGGATCGCCGCCACCGGAATAAGGGTCCCCAACGGCACGTCCAGGCCCAGGAGCCTGGCGACCAGGATGCCCGCGGCCAACAGCAACCCGGACCCCAGCAGGATTTCCTTGCCGTACGGCATCCCCGTCAGCCGCAGCCGCCACGGTCCGCCCGGAACCGGCGCCGCACCAACGCTTCCGCCGGGGCCGCCGGGGACGCTGCCCGGGTCCGCGCCCGCGAAACCCACGCCGGGAGCGCTCACCGCCGGCGCGATGGGCGAGGCAGGCTGACGCGCGTTGCGTTTGGCGCTCTCATCCGCGGTGGGCACCATGATCCACAGCCACGCGTAAAACGCGACACCGGCGCCGCCAGCGAGCGCGGCCACCACCATGCCGATCCGGACCATGTGGACCGGCCAGCCCAGATGCTGGGCCAGGCCCGCGCAGACGCCGGCAATCACACGGTCGCCGCTGCGGGCCAGCGGCGGTCGGGCGGGCACGATTGTCATGGTTCCATCCAAGCACGCGCGGGACTCCCCCGGCGCGCTTTCAGCACCGAACCGGGGACAGGTCAGGGGCCGTTCAGGGTGTTCCCCAGTAGAGCAGCGGCCCCCCGCCGCGGGAGGATCACAGTATGACTCCGCACTCTCCCTACCCTGATGAGGACCCGGCTTCCGCAGGCCAGCCGGAAGGCACCCCGGAGACCGCCGGCGCTGACGCCGCAGGGGGCCCGACGCCGCCCGACGGGGCCGTTCCCCCCTCCGCCCCGCCGCCCTACACCCCGCCGCCGAACCCGGCCCCGCCGTACACACAGCCCTACACGCAGCCGTATCCGCCTCCCGGTGCCGGCGACCCCCGGCCGGCCGTCGCGCCGCCGCAGAACTTCTTCGACTGGATCCGCAGCCACGGCATCCAGCGGGGCCGCGAGCGCTGGGTGGGCGGCGTCGCCAGCGGCATCGCGCACCGGCTAAACGTCGATCCGTTGATCGTCCGCGGCATCCTCATTGTGCTGACGGTGTTCGCCGGCGTCGGGGTCCTGCTGTACGGCCTGGCGTGGGCGTTCCTGCCCGAACCCGACGGGCGGATCCATGTCCAGGAAGCGGCGGCGGGGCGCTGGAGCACGGGGATGACGGGCGCTCTGATTACGACGGTCGTCGGGTTCCCCAGCCTGGGCAGCGGGGTCTGGGGCTGGGACCGGTATGGATTCGGCGCCTTCGTCTGGACCGTCTTCTGGGTGGGCGGGGCGATCTACGTGGTCTATTACCTCTCGCAACGAAACAAGGCGCGCCGTCCCGGGACATCGGGCGCCCCCGGCGGCCCGTTCTACGGGCACCCAGACGCGGGCGGGACGGGTGCTCCGGCTTCCTCTGTTCCCGCCTCCTCCGGTCCCGCGTCATCGGGGTCCGCTTCCGCTGGAGCGGCGTACCCCGGACCGGCTTACCCCGGAGCCGCCGCCGGCTGGTCCGCGCCTCCGTCGGGTCCGCTCCCGCCGTCGGGGCCGGACTACCGGCCCGTTCCTCCCCCGCCGGCGCCGAGGCCGCGGGCAACGGGTCCGGGGGCGCCCGCCGTCGCCGTCACGGCCGGCCTGGCACTCCTGGTGGGCGGCGGCATCAAAGCCCTCGACGCCGTCCACGCGATCAACCTTGGCGGGACGGGCAACGCCGTGGTGTGGGCAGCCGGGGCAGCCGTGCTGGGCCTGGGCATCCTGGTCTGCGGCCTGCGCGGCCGCAGCGCGGGCATCCTCAGCTTCTTCGCCGTCGTCGCCCTGGTCACCGGCGCCGTCTACGGGGTGGCCCCGAACGTGGACCGGGCCCGTTTCCAGAACGCCGACTGGGCACCGACGAGCATCGGGCAGGCTGCGGACGGTTTCGACATCACCGGGGGGACCGGCACCGTGGACCTGACCAGGCTGAACCTGCAGGCCCCGCTGGGCTCCGATGTCGTGGTGCGGCTGGATGCGACCGCCAGCAACATCACCGTGGCAATTCCCCGCAACGTCCCGGTCCAGGTCCAGGCCGATCTCACGATGGGAAACCTCAACGACGGCCGTGGCAACCATGGCGGAATGACCAGCCAGCAGAACGACTACAACACGGACGTGCCCGGCGGCCGCTTGATTATCAAGGTCTCCGGCACCCTGAGCAATATCACCGTCAAGGAAGGCAACTGAGATGAGCAGCTACGACCCGGCGGCAACACCGGAGCCGGCCCCCGGGGCCACGGACGGCCCGCGGGCCAGGGTGGGGACCGTCGTGTGGGGGCTGATCGTCCTGGCCCTGGCAGCCCTGATCATCATTTCCCGGCTCGGCCTGGTGGCCCTGAACGGTACCTACGTCCTGATCGGCCTGATGATCGGGGCCGGCGCCGCCCTGGTGATCGGCGGCCTGATGTCCGCCCGCAAGCGTGACAAAGCCACTACGACAAGGAAGTCTTGAACCATGGATAAGTTCTTCAGCATCATCAGGGGCCTCGGCCTGTCCCGCGGCCCGCAGCGCTGGCTGGGCGGGGTCTGCGGCGGGATCGCGGCGAAGCTCAACGTCGACGTCGCCTACGTCCGGATCGCCTTCCTGCTGTTCGCCCTGCTCCCCGGCCCTGCCTTTGTGTTCTACCTGGCCGCCTGGCTGATCCTGCCGGACCAGCAGAACGCCATCATCGCTGAGACGTTCCTGGAACGGCGGTCCGGCCGCCCCTGACCCGGTCCCCGACTCGACCCACACGCTGCCCCCGGCCTGCCGCACGGGGGCAGGGTGCGTTGCGGCCGCTTCCGGACCCCGTTTGTGTCCTGCCCCACATCCACGGCTAGAATTCTTGGTGAGCTCAGCGTGGCGCTCTGCCCGTACACCTTCAAACCAGGATTTGAGCCGAGACATGAAAATTGGAATCCTCACCAGCGGCGGAGACTGCCCCGGACTGAACGCCGTCATCCGTGGCGCCGTGCTCAAGGGCATCGCAGTGCACGGCCACGAGTTCGTAGGATTCCTGGACGGCTGGCGCGGCGTCGTCGAAGCGGACGTCATCGATATCCCCCGCGCCCTGGTCCGCGGCATCGCCAAGCAGGGCGGAACGATTCTGGGCACCTCCCGGACCAACCCGTTTGAGAACAACGGCGGCCCCGAGGTGATCAAGGCCAACATGGACCGGCTCGGCATCGACGCCATCATCGCCATCGGCGGCGAAGGCACCCTCGCCGCCGCGAAACGCCTCACCGACGCCGGGCTGAAGATCGTCGGCGTGCCGAAGACGGTCGACAACGACCTCGACGCCACGGACTACACCTTCGGCTTCGACACCGCCGTCGAGATCGCCACGGAGGCGATCGACCGGCTGCGGACCACCGGCGAATCCCACCACCGGACCATGATCGCCGAAGTGATGGGCCGCCACGTCGGCTGGATCGCCCTGCACGCCGGCATGGCCTCCGGAGCGCACGCGATCCTGATCCCCGAACAGCAGGCCTCGATGGAGCAGATCACGGAATGGGTGCTCTCCGCCCGCGACCGTGGCCGCGCGCCGCTGGTGGTGGTCGCCGAGGGCTTCGTCCCCGAGGGTCAGGAGTCCCCGCACTCCGAACGCGGGCTGGACACCTTCGGCCGGCCCCGCCTGGGCGGCATCGCCGAACTCCTCGCCCCCGAACTGGAGGCGCGGACCGGCATCGAAACCCGTGCCACGGTCCTGGGACACATCCAGCGCGGCGGCGTCCCCACGGCCTTCGACCGGGTCCTGGCAACGCGGCTGGGCATGGCAGCGATCGATTCGGTGGTCGAGCAGCGTTGGGGAACCATGGTCTCCCTGAACGGCACGGACATCGTCCACGTGGGCTTTGATGCGGCCCTCGGCAACCTCAAGAGCGTGCCGAAGAACCGCTACGAGGAAGCCGCCGTCCTCTTCGGCTGAGGCATTCGGGTACCCGCCCCGGCTCTGGGTAGGGTTGGGACATGACTCTTGCGCCCGGCTCTGCTGACATTATCCAGCTCGCGTGGGCACGCCGGCTGGGGCTCGACGACGGCGCCTTCGCAGCGGCCGCCGGCGGCCGCATCACCCGCGCGGTCGACACGGCACGGTCCCTCCAGTTCGTCCGGCTCTTCGGCGGCTCGGCCCTGGTGGGGCCGGGATGGGCCCTCGACGCCGCGGCCGGCTATTCCGACGAGGAGCTGGCCCAGCACGTCACCCTGCTGACCATCACCCGCGGGCACGGCGGCCACGGCCTGGGTGCTGCCGCGCTGTTCTTTGCCGACGACCTGCCGTTGCAGCAGCCCTCCGAAGAACTCACCGTCTCACACGGAAACCCCGAGGCAATCGAACTCGAATCGCTGTGCCCGCCGGACGACGTCAACGAAGTGGGCCTGGCGGAGCTGGAGCACCGGTTCACCATCCTGCAGGTCGAGGACGGGCACCGGACGCCGATTGCGTGCGGCGCCTACACCGAGTGGGAAGGCATCCTGGCCCAGCTCGGGGTCCTGGTCGCCCCACAATGGCGCCGCCGGGGCGTAGGCACACTGGCCGCGTCGATCGCCGCACACGAGGCCCTCGCCTCGGGCCTGACCCTGCAGTGGCGGGCCGACGTCAGCAACAAGGGCTCGCTGGCGCTGGCCCGGAGCCTCGGCTTCACCGCCGGAGGCATCCAGACCAGCGTCCTGCTGGGCTGACCGCCCGTCCTGGCCGTGTGTGGCCCGGACGAGCGGACCCGGGCTACGCCTGCTTGGCCTCCACGCCGCCCGCGACGCTCTCCTGCCGTTCCGCCGTCGCCGGTGCATGCTGGGGCGCTCCCCAGCCCTGGTTCCGTTGCGGCTTCGCGAAGAACACCGCCACGGCAGCGCCGAGCAGGATGACGGCCGCCGGCAGCATGATGGACTGTCCCATCGCCGTCGCGAACCCCTCATGCAGGGCATCGGGCAGCTTGCCGCCGAATGCCATCGGGCTGGACTGCCCCGACGCGCCCGGGGCCGCCGGGAGCTCGGCGGCGAGCCGCGACTGGATCAGCACGGCAATCGCCGCGCTGCCCAGGACAGCGCCGATCTGGCGGGTGGTGTTGTAGACGCCGGAACCGGCACCCGCCTGCCGCGGCGGCAGGTTCCGGGTGGCGGTGGAGCTCAGGGGCGCCCAGATTCCGGCGTTGGCGAAGCCGAGGACTGCGCTGGGCAGCAGGAACAGCCAGATCGGCGTATCCGGGTGCATCAGCGACGAATTCCAGAACAGGGCCACGGACATCAGCACGAGGCCGGCGGCGGTGATGTACTTCGGGTTCACCCGGTCGATGATCCGGCCAACCACCGGCGCCAGGCCGCCCGAGATCACGGCCATCGGAACCATCATCAGGGCCGACTGCGTCGGGGTGAGGCCGCGGACCACCTGGTAATAGAAAATCAACGGCAGACTGAAGCCGGTCACCGTGAACCCGACAGTGGTGATGGCCACGTTGGCGAGCGAGAAGTTACGGTCCTTGAACAGGCCCAGCGGCAGGAGCGGCTCACCCTTGTTGAAGTGCTGCCAGAGAACGAAGGCCACGAGCACGGCGATGCCGCCGATGATGAGGCCCCAGACGGTGATGGGACCGGTGATGGTGCCCCAGTTGAAGGTTTCGCCCTCCTGGATACCGAACACCAGCAGGAACAGGCCGACGGCGCTCAGCAGCACACCTGGAATATCAAACTTGTGCGGGTGGGTGCTCAGCGCGGGAACGAACCGCACCGCCAGCACGAAGCCCACGATTCCCACCGGGATGTTTATGAAGAAGATCCATTCCCAGCCCAGGCCGTCCACCAGGACGCCGCCCAGGATCGGACCGACCAGGGTGGCGACACCAGCGGTGGCGCCCCAGATGCCCATGGCCGCACCGCGGCGGTCCGGCGGAAAGATCCGGGTGATGACGGCCATGGTCTGCGGGGTCATCAGCGCGGCGCCGAGACCCTGCAGGACGCGCGCGCCGATGAGGGTGTGGACGTCGCCGGAGAGCCCGCACCACAGCGAGGCCAGCGTGAATACCACCAGGCCGGTGAGGTAAAGCTTCTTGGGACCGAAGCGGTCGCCGAGCCTGCCGGTGATCAGCAGCGGTACGGCGTAGGCCAGAAGGTAGGCGCTGGTCACCCAGATCACCGAGTTGATGTCGGCGTTGAGGCCTTCCATGATCTTCGGGTTGGCCACCGAGACGATGGTGGTGTCGATCAGGATCATGAAGAAACCGATCACCAGGGACCAAAGGGCCGCCCAGGGCCGCGCTACGTTTTCCATCGTGTCTTCCTTAAGGTGCGTACTGCCGGGCTGACGAGGGGTGGAGCCGGGATGAAGCGGTGGCCGGTTATCCGGCCAGGGTGGGAGGCTTTTCAGCGCAGCAGCGCCAGGATCTCGTCGCGGGCGAACATCGCCGCCGCGTCGCGGGCCGAGGGGGTGCCGGCGTCGGGGTCGGCACCGGCGTCGAGCAGCGCCGCGGCGACGTCGGTGTAGCCCTTGAAGACCGCCCCGGCCAGCGGCGTCTGGCCGCGGTCGTTGGCAGTGTTGGCGTCGCCGCCGTGGGCCAGGATCAGCCGGACGGTCTCCGCATGGCCGTGGTAGGCCGCGAGCATGAGCAGGGAGTCCCCGGAGGCCGTGCTCAGTGACACCGGCGCCCCGGCGGCAAGGTACCCGCCCAGGATTACCGAGTTGCCCTCCCGGGCAGCGTCGAGGAGGCGGTGGGCCAGGTCCAGGGTGTCCCGGTCCGGCACGGGGCCGCCGCTCACCGGGTGCCCCGCAGGAAGCCGGTCTGGCGGCCGACGACCTGTCCCGCGTCCGGGGCCACGATGAGCTCCTGGGCCGCCGGATAAGTCTCGGTGCCGTCGACTACGCTAAGGACCTCGTCCGGGGCGGCGGAGCGTTTGATCACGGCCAGCGCCACGGCGCCCATCTCATAGTGCTGCCCCACGGAGGTCACGGCGCCAATCTTCCGTTCGCCGGCGCGGACTTCGCTGCCGACGGCGGGCAGGGTGTGCTGCGAGCCGTCCAGCTGGAGGAACACCAGCCGGCGCGGCGGGTGGCCCAGGTTGTGGACCCGGGCCACGGTTTCCTGGCCCTTGTAGCAGCCCTTCGCCAGATGGACCGCGGTGCGCAGCAGGTCGAGTTCGTGGGGAATGGTCTTGTCGTCGGTTTCGGCGCCCCAGCGTGGCCGCCACGCCGCGATGCGCAGGGCCTCGGAGGCGAGGGTCCCGGCAAGCGGGTGCTCCCCCACGGTGGCTTCCAGCCCGGCGGCGGGGACCAGGTATTCGAACCACGGGCGCTCCAGCCCGGGATGGTTCTCCTCGCTGACGACGGCGTAGGAGTAGCCCCCGGCGCCGACGTGCGGCCAGGGGTCCTCCCAGGCCGCCAGGTGGGACCACTCGGGGATCCGCCGGGTGCTGCCCAGCACGGCCCAGTCCGCCGAGACGTCGGCGACCTCGACCCGGAGCATGAACTTCATCCGGGTCAGCCATTCCGCCAACGGTGCGGCCTCCGCAGCCTCGACGATCAGCCAGGTGGTGGCGCCGTCGTCAAGGACCCGCGCGTCGAATTCGATGCGTCCCTGCACGCTGAGAAGCAGCAGCTCGGTCGACTGGCCGGGCGCCAGGGCGGTCAGCTGCTGGGAGGACAGGGTGTTCAACCAGCTCAGCCGGTCCGGGCCGGTTACCGTGACGACGCCGCGGTGGGAGAGATCGACGACGGCGGTTCCGGCGGCCAGCGCGCGCTGCTCGCGCAACGGCTCGCCGTAGTGCGCGGCCACGCCGGCGTCGGCGCCGGCGGCCTCCACGGCTCCGGGGCGCGACAACAAAGGGCTCTTGGTGCTCATATGAAGTAGAAGTCCTTATTCCTTAGCGGTATTCCGGATTTTCGAAGTCAAAACGGGTTCCGTCTTTCCAGGCCTGCGGGAGGTTGCCGTAGGCGGGGATGCCGCCGGCGTCTTTGAGGATCCGCGCGAGGTGCAGGAGGTTCCAGGTCATGAAGGTGGCGTTCCGGTTGGTGAAGTCGTTTTCCGGACCGCCGGAGCCCTCGTCCAGGTAGCTGGGCCCCGGTCCCACGGCGCCGATCCAGCCGGCGTCGGCCTGCGGCGGGATGGTGAACCCGATGTGCTGGAGGCTGTACAGCACATTCATGGCGCAGTGCTTGATGCCGTCCTCGTTGCCGGTGATGAGGCAGCCGCCGACCTTGGGATAGAAGGCCCACTGGCCCTGCGCGTTCAGCTCGCCGGAGTGGGCGTAGAGCCGTTCGATCAGCTTCTTGGTCTGGGAGGAGTTGTCCCCCAGCCAGATGGGCCCGGCGACGACGACGATGTCCGCTTCCTGCACGGCCGGGTAGAGCTCCGGCCAGGCGTCGCTGGACCAGCCGTGCTCGCGCATATCCGGGTAGACGCCGCTGGCGATGTCGTGGTCAACGGTACGGATGACCCGGGTGGCGACGCCCTGTTTCTCCATGATCCGGCGGCTGATCTCGATCAGTCCGTCGGTGTTGGAGGTCTGCGGCGACTTCTTCAGCGTGCCGTTGAAGAATACCGCCGTAAGGTCGCCGTAACTGGTAGCCCGGCCCCTGGCATTTTGTGCATCATTCACTGCTCTGCTCCCTGCGTTCGCTGCGGACTTCGGAAACCAGTGAGACGGGCGCACGGGCTGATCGAACGGCCGCCGAGCGAAGGGACGGTGACTGGATTTTCTTTGATTCAGCCGATCTTGCTCAGGATCGCGGAGGCGTGCGCTTCCAGACCGCTGCCGCCGTCCGGAGCCTCTTTGTTACCGGCAGCAACGTCCCAGCGCCAGAGGAGGTTCCCGTCCACCAGCCCGAAGATGCGCGTGGCTGCCGTGTAATTCTTCGAATGGCTGCCGCGCATCACCATGTCGGTGCTGAGCTGGATCTGCGGGCCTTTGATCTGGCCGTAGTACAGTTCCGAGATGCCGCCCGGGTGGGAGATGGAAACCGAGATGTCGAATCCGCCGTCGGCGTTACGGAGTTCTTCGACTTCCCCGGCGCTCTTGAGCACCGGGACGATGTCCGCCGGGATCAGCCCGGGGCCGCCGTCTTCCTCGCGCTGTTTACGCTCAAGGGCCCAGAAACCGGTTTCCACGGTCAGCGGACGGAGCTTGGTCCCCTCGTCATCCGTCAACCAGGACTCGGCCCGGTACTGCAGGTACGGAAGCCCGTTGTGGGTGAAGGAGACGTGCTGCACGAAGTGCTCGGAGTCTTCGTCACCGGCACCCAGCCGGCCGCTCCCCTCCCACTCACCAATGAGCCAGGACAGCGGAACAAGCTCGGGCGTCAGATCGGTCGGAATTTCAATAGGCACGTCAATGACCTCTAAAAACTTCGGGTTCCGGGCAGGCTCGGGGCTGGTTTACTTCTGGCCTTTGAAGAGGCGGTAGACCACGAAACCGGCGAACCAGGCCATCGAGAGGCCCGCCACGGCGAGCAGGACAATGAAGAAGATCTCAAATGCAAGTACGGACATGATGACATCCTAACGCTTTAGTGAATGAGTAGTTTGTCGATGAAGTAGGCCAGCGAACCGACGGCGGAGACCGGGCCGAGGCCCATGCCGAGGGCGGCCGGAAGATTCAGCGTCTCGCCGCGGATGATGACCAGCCTGCGGAAGCTGACAAGGACGGCGCCGATAACAATTCCCACCAGGGCCGCGGGCAGCACTGCGATGTCGGAGAGGACAAGCCCGGCGAGCGGACCGGCCAGGCCGGCGCCGATGATGCCCAGGGGTGCGACCACGCGGTCGGGCCAGCGGATCAGGCCTGCCATCAGTGCTATCGCGGCGCTGATTGCGGCAATCAGCAGCATTTCCCGGACGCCGTTGAAGCGCGAGCAGGCGATCCAGCCGGCTCCGAGGCAGGAAAGCAGGACGCCGGCGCAGGAGCCGAGCGTCGATTCCAGCCGCTGGGCCTGGCCGGTGCCGCGGATCAGCTGCATCACGAACACGGCCATCACTCCCGCGGCGACGAAGGTGGGTGTCCAGGCCAGGAAGCCCGGCGCGGGCAGGTAGGTCGCGGCCACCGCGGAGCCGATGCCGGGCAGCCCGATCAGCGCCGCAAGGGTTTTCTTGGCCGGAATGCCGAGGAAATGCGGCCAGCCTATGCCGACGCAGGCAGCGGTCAGCGCCGCCACAGCCAGCCGGACCTCCGGCGTGGAGTAGGCCCCGGCGACGATCGCGGCGAGCCCGGCCAGGCCGATGACACCGACGCTCCAGGACTTCATGCGCTTCTTCCCAATGCGGCTCTCCCCAATGCGGTTCTTCCCGATGCGGTTCTCCGGTCAATCCTGCCCTATATGAACGTTTTGTGTCGCAAGGGAGGCAGAAACCGGCGGCCAGACAGTGCCGTCGGGGAGGCGGTTGGGTATACTCAATGCTTGAGCTATGCTTCCCCGGCAAGCCGCAGGCAGGGCCCACTCCGGGGGCTCAGTACCGGCCGGTGAGAGCCCGGCTCAGACGCCCAACGATGCGCGGACACCCCTTGGAGGAACCATGTCGCACATCCTGCTACTGACGAACAGCACCGGGTCATCGGTGGATGTCCTGCCTGCGCTGGAACTGCTCAACCACCGGGTGCACATTCTTCCCGCCGAGCCGACGGCGCTGCTGGAAACCGATCCCTGCGACATTGTCCTGCTTGACGCCCGCAAGGACCTCGTCGGGGCCCGCTCGCTTACCCAGCTGCTCAAGGCGACGGGCCTGAGCGCGCCGCTGATGCTGATCCTGACCGAGGGCGGCATGGCCGCGGTTTCCTCCGCCTGGGCCGTCGACGACATCCTGCTCGAATCCGCGGGCCCGGCCGAAGTCGAAGCCCGTATCCGGCTCGGCATCGCCCGGGCGATCCCCGACCAGGACGATACCCCGACGGAGATCCGTGCCGCCGGTGTCGTCATCGACGAGGCCAGCTACACGGCACGGGTCAACGGCGCCGCGCTGAACCTGACCTTCAAAGAATTCGAGCTGCTCAAGTACCTGGCGCAACACCCCGGCCGGGTGTTCACCCGGCAGCAGCTGCTGACCGAGGTCTGGGGCTACGACTACTACGGCGGCACCCGTACCGTGGACGTCCACGTCCGGCGGCTGCGGGCAAAGCTCGGCGCGGACCATGAGAACCTCATCAGCACGGTCCGCAATGTGGGCTACCGGCTGACGCTGGTCCGGCAGCCGGACGAGGAACTGACCGAGGCCTGAGGCAGCCGCCCGGCCCGGCGGCTACGGCCGGACCGGTGCGGGCCATCCGCAGACACGCAAAAGCCCCGGACTCGATGAGTCCGGGGCTTTTCTGCGCCTGGCGGCGCCGTGGTGGAGGACATACGGGTCGAACGTATCGAGGCCACCCCACTGGTGGATCCCCCTCACATCCCGGACCGAACTATGGAACGTCCGGCCGGATGAGTTAACGACTATACGGCCGGACTGTCGTTGCATCAAATCAAGCGGTTTCCGCCACGGCCCGCGCCCGGACGTATAGCCTTGCACCATGAGTCCTGCGCATCCCGAAAACTGGCCCGTCCTCACCCTCCAGGGAGCTGTCGACGAGCAGTTGCTGCGCGACGTCAAGGCGCTGGTGGTTGCCGCCGAGGAATCGGATGGCAACCCGCCGCTGTCCGAGCAAACGCTGGTGACGCTCCGCGCCGCGGACGCCGGGCCCCATAATGTGCTGACCCTTGCGCTGTACTCCCCCGACTACTCAGGCGGCACCGCCGACGTTTCCGGGCGCACCGCGGCGCCGGCGCCGGTCCGCACCCCGAGGGGCAACGACCTGGCCGGCATCGCCGTCGTCGTCGGAGACCCGGACGGCGACGCGGTCCTCGAAGTGGCCGTCCACCCGAGTTACCGCAACCAGGGGGTCGCGGACCGGCTGGTCGGTGAACTCCAGCGGGTTCGGGGCTTCCACGGGCTGAACGCCTGGTCTCACGGCAACCACGAAGCCGCCGCGGACCTGGCCGCCCGGTACGGCTACGTGCCGGTCCGGGAGCTGTGGAAAATGCGGCTGGCGACCGCCGCCGCGGACCTGCCGGAGCTGTCTCTGCCGGACGGCGTCTCGCTGCGCAGCTTCGTGCCGGGCAGGGACGAGGAATCCTGGCTTGCGGTCAACAGGGCCGCGTTCGCGCATCACCCGGAGCAGGGAAACATGAGCCGCGCCGATCTGGACGCCCGGATGGCCGAGGACTGGTTCGACCCGGCCGGGTTCCTGCTCGCGGAGGACCGGTCCGGACGGATCCTCGGTTTCCACTGGACCAAGATCCATCCCCGGCACGGGGACCACCCCGCGATCGGCGAGGTATACGTCGTCGGCGTCGCCCCGGAGGCACAGGGCACCGGACTGGGCAAGGCCCTGACGGTCGCCGGCATCAGGCACCTGCAAGAGCAGGGGCTGCACGCGGTCATGCTTTATGTCGACGGCGACAACATCCCCGCCGTCGCGCTGTACCGCCGGCTCGGTTTCTCCCGCTGGGACATGGATGTCATGTACGCACCGCGTCCCGCTGAGTAGGGCGCGCCGCCGCTCCCGCGCCGGGCGAAACCTGGGCTCATCCGGATCCGAAGCCTTGTAAGGTTGGAGCTACATCGCGCCAGCATTAGGAGAGACCATGCAACGGGAACCAGCCCGGACGGCCACGTCCGACGCCGCAACACCGGACAAGGCTTCCCGCCCGGTACGGGCCCGGTTCGGCTCCTCCGAAGTTCCTGCCTCGCGTGCCACCCAGGATCGGATCGACATCCCCGAGTTCGCCCCGAACCTGGAACCCGAGGGCGATATCAGCCCGGACCGGTTCCTGGACCGCGAGCTGAGCTGGCTTGCCTTCAACGCCCGGGTGCTGGAGCTGGCGGAGGATCCCAACCTGCACCTGCTGGAGCGGGTCAGCTTCCTGTCCATCTTCGCCTCCAACCTGGACGAATTCTTCATGGTCCGCGTGGCCGGGCTCAAGCGCCGCATCGCCACCGGCCTGGCCGTCCCGTCCCCGGCGGGGCTGAGCCCCATGCAGGTCTTGGAGCAGATCGGCGAGGAAGCACACCGCCTGCAGCAGCGGCACGCCCGCGTCTGGGCCGAGCAGATCCGCCCGGCGCTGGCCTACGAGCACATCCACCTGATGCACTGGGACGAGCTCGATGACCAGGCCAAGGACCAGCTCAGCGCCATGTTCGCCGAGAAGGTCTTCCCGATCCTGACGCCCCTGGCCGTGGACCCGGCCCACCCGTTCCCCTACATTTCCGGGCTTTCGCTCAACCTGGCCGTGGTGGTCCGGAACCCGGTCAGCGACAAGGAGCTCTTCGCCCGCGTCAAGGTCCCGGACCAGCTGCCCCGGCTGATTTCCATCGACGGCCCGCGCGCCGGCTCCGTTCCCGGACGGGTGGCCCGCTTCATTGCCCTTGAGGAAGTCATCGCGGTCCACCTGGACCAGTTGTTCGCCGGAATGGAGGTCCTGGAGCACCACACCTTCCGCGTCACCCGCAATGAGGACGTGGAAGTCGAAGAGGACGACGCCGAAAACCTGCTGCAGGCGCTTGAGAAGGAACTGCTGCGCCGCCGGTTCGGCCCGCCGGTCCGCCTGGAACTCACCAACGACATCAACCCCAACATCCGGGCGCTGCTGATCCGCGAATTGGGCGTCGAGGAGTCCGAGGTGTACTCGGTCCCGGCTCCCCTGGATCTGCGCGGCCTCTCCGTCGTCGCCGGGATCGACCGGGCGGACCTGCACTATCCCAAGCACGTGCCGCACACCTCCCGGTACCTCAACGAATCGGAGACGTCGAAGGCCGCCAACGTCTTTGCTGCAATGCGCCGGCGGGACATCCTGCTGCACCACCCGTACGACTCGTTTTCCACCTCGGTCCAGGCCTTCCTGGAGCAGGCCGCAGCGGACCCCAAGGTCCAGGCCATCAAGCAGACCCTGTACCGCACCTCGGGAGACTCCCCGATCGTGGACGCCCTGATCGACGCCGCGGAGGCGGGCAAGCAGGTCCTGGCCCTGGTGGAAATCAAGGCCCGCTTTGACGAGCAGGCCAACATCTCCTGGGCCCGGAAGCTCGAGCAGGCCGGCGTGCACGTGGTGTACGGAATCGTGGGCCTGAAAACCCACTGCAAGCTCTCCCTGGTGGTCCGCCAGGAGGTGGACGGCCTCCGCCGCTACTGCCACATCGGCACCGGCAACTATCACCCCCGCACCGCACGTTATTACGAGGATCTGGGCCTGCTCACGGCCAACGAGCAGGTGGGCGAGGACCTCTCCCGGCTCTTCAACCAGCTCTCCGGCTATGCCCCGAAGTCCACCTTCAAGCGGCTGCTGGTAGCGCCTCGGTCGGTCCGGTCCGGGCTGATCGACCGGATTGAGACCGAGATCCGCAACGCCCGGGCCGGAATCGCCGCCCGGGTGCAGATCAAGGTGAACTCCATGGTGGACGAGGCGATCATCGATTCGCTCTACCGCGCGTCCCAGGCCGGGGTGCGGGTCGATGTGATCGTCCGCGGAATCTGCTCGCTGCGTCCCGGCGTTCCAGGCCTGAGCGAGAACATCACGGTCCGCTCGGTGCTGGGCCGTTTCCTGGAACACTCGCGCGTCTTTGCCTTCGCGAACGCCGGCGACCCGGTGGTGTACATCGGATCGGCCGACATGATGCACCGCAACCTGGATCGCCGGGTGGAGGCCCTCGTGCGGCTCGCCAGCGGCGACGACACCACATATGTCCTGGACATGCTGGGCCGCTACGTTGATCCGGGAACGGCCAGCTGGCACCTGGACAGCAGCGGCGAATGGGCCCGCCACCACCTTGCCGAGGACGGCACCGAGTTGCAGGACGTCCAGTCCTGGCTGCTCGCGTCGCGTTCGCGGCAGCGCACGGCGAGCCTGCGCTAGGGCCGCCGGCAGTGAGCAGCGATT
>DASSXE010000396.1:0-2290 GCA_035704125.1 Arthrobacter sp. | reverse complement strand
CCCTGGCTCAGGGCCACTCCCCTGCGGTGCCAGATCCGCAGCAGCGGCGCCGGCATGGGCGCGCCGCCGACCACGGCGTGCCGCAGGCTGCCCAGTTCGGCGTGGGCGAAGTCTGGGTGTTCGGCGAGCATCAGGTACTGGGTGGGTACGCACATCAGCATGGTGACGCCGCGTTCGGGAATCAGCTGAAGCACCCGGCCGGGGTCGAAGCCGCGTTCGAGAACCACGGTGGCCCCCACCCACCAGGCCAGCAGCGGCTGGATGTTCCAGCCGCCGACATGGAACTGCGGCAGCACCGCCAGCACCACGTCGTTGCTGCCCATGTCCAGGGTCCGGGACAGCGAGAGGTTGTTCCAGAAGCAGTTGGCGTGCGTCAGCACGGCAGCCTTGCTGGGCCCCTCGGTGCCGGAGGTGAAGATCATCAGCAGCGCGTCGTCGTCGTGCACGTGCTGCCCGTCGCCGCGCTGCGGGGCGCCCGCCGCCTGGCCCGTGCGGGTGGGCGGCGGAACGGATTTCTCCACCCCGCCCGGTCCCAGCGCCGCCGTGCGCGGCCGGCGCGCGAGCAGGGCACATGCCCCGGCGCCGAGGGTCTCAAGGTCGCCCTCGACGAGGAGCAGCTGCGGTTCGGCGTGTTCCAGCTGCACGGCCAGTTCCCGGGGCGAGAGCCGCCAGGACAGCGGGACCAGGACCAGTCCGGCCTTGGCGCAGGCGAAGAACGCCACCACGTGGTCCGAGCTGTTGCCCGTGAGCGTCGCGACCCGGTCACCAATCCGGTATCCGGCGTCGCGGAAGCCGTCGGCCAGGGCGGCGGCACGGCGTTCCAGCTCGAGGTAGGTCAGCGTGCAGCCCCGGTCATCGATGGCGATCCTGCGCGGGGTGGCCTGGCTGCGGTCGGTGGTCCAGCGGCCCAGGGTGTGAAGCCCGTCGCCGGTGGACGGTCCGGTTGTGCCGGTCATGCGGCGTCCTCCAGGATGTCTTGGGGTGTCTCGGTGCCGGTCTTCCGGCCGCGGCGCCGCTGCGCCAGCCGCTCGGCAGTACCGGCCAGACCGCCGGGCAGGAACAGCACCACCAGGATGAACAGCGTGCCGAGGATGAACAGCGGTTCAGACAACGGTACCCGCAGAACATCGGGGAGGGACTTGACGGCCTCGGAGTTGGCGAGGGCGGTGAGGCGCTGGTCAAGGATCGTGTAGAAGACGCCGCCGATCACGGCGCCCCAGCGCGACCCGACGCCGCCGAGCACCACCATGACCAGCAGCGTGATGGTCAGGTCGGAGGAGATGGCCCGGGGAACGGCGCCGCTCTGCAGCAGCAGGAAGACCATGCCGATCACACCCACCAGGACGGCAGAGACCACGAAGATCAGCAGTTTGACCAGGTAGGGCTGAAGGCCCAGCACCCGGACGCGCAGCTCGTTTTCGCGGACCGCGGCGGCGGCGTGGCCGGCCCGGGAGGACTGCACCCAGGTGACGATCACGAACACGGCCACCAGCACCGCCAGCGCCAGCCAGTACAGGTTGCGGGTGTTGACCACGCCCACCAGGACGTCCGGCAGGTTGTCCGTGCGCAACGTCAGGCCCTCGTCGCCGCCGGTTTTCCCCTCGGGGTTGCGGCCGACGATGACCGAGCCGGCCTGGGCGAAGGCCAGGGTGACCATGGCGAACGGGATGCCGCCGACGCGCAGGCTGATGCTGCCCACCACGTGGGCCAGCACGATCACGATCAGCAGGGTCAGGCCCATGGCTGGCAGCAGCGGGATGTCCAGGTTCTTCAGGATGATTGCGAGACCGTAGACGCCCGCGCCGAAGTAGAGCGCGTGGCCAAAGGAGAGCAGTCCTGCCACACCGAGGAGCAGGTGGTAGGTCAGGGCCGCCGCGGCCATCAGCATGCACATGGCCAGCAGCTGCAGGGACCCGGGGGTGTAGCTGGGGCCGGGCAGCACGCCGGGCAGGGAGATGTTCAGCAGCGGGAGCAGGACCAGGAGCAGCACGCCGGCCAGGCCCCCGGCCCAGCCGGCGATCCGGCGGCCGGTAATCCCGGCCCCGGAGCCCGGGACTCCCCCGGCGCCGCGCTTGCCGTTGTTCCCGGCGTCGTCGGTTCCGGCGCTGTTGGTTCCGGCGCCGCGCTTCCGGCGGCTGTTGCTGCCGCTGCCGGTGGAGTCGTCCTCCGCGGGGCGGCCGGTGCTGTTGGTGTCGGTGTCGGTGGTCATGAGGTTCTCCCGAGCAGGCCGGTGGGACGGAACAGCAGCACGGCGCCCAGGGCCAGCACCACGACGAAGTCGCCGGTGCCG
>DASSXE010000059.1:0-4849 GCA_035704125.1 Arthrobacter sp. | reverse complement strand
ACCTTCGCGTCGGTGGAGAAGTCCTGGGCCTACCGCCAGGACCAGCTGCCCACCACCCACCCGATCTTCGCCGAGATCAACGACCTGCAGGACGTCGAGGTCAACTTCGACGGCATCACCTATGCCAAGGGCGCCTCCGTGCTGCGCCAGCTGGTGGCCTGGGTGGGTCCGGAGGAGTTCATGGCCGGTGTCCGTGAATACTTCCGCAAGCATTCCTGGCAGAACACCGAACTGAGCGACCTGATGGTGGAGCTGGAGAAGGCCAGCGGCCGCGACCTGGACCAGTGGGGCCGGCTCTGGCTGGAGACCGCCGGCGTCAACACGCTCAAGCCCGAGCTCTCCGTCGAAGAGGACGGGACGATCACGTCCTTCGCCATCCTGCAGTCCGCCACCGAGGCGCAGCCGACCCTCCGCCCGCACCGGCTCGCGGTCGGCTTCTACAACCTCGACGGCGCCGGGAAGCTGGAGCGGGTACACCGGGAGGAGCTCGACGTCGACGGCGTGCGCACCGACGTTCCGGCCCTGGCCGGCCTCGCCCGGCCGGACCTGATCCTGCTCAACGACGACGACCTGGCGTACGCCAAGGTCCGGATGGATCCGAAGTCGCTGGCCACGGCCACGGCGCACCTGAAGGACTTCGGCCGGAGCCTCCCCCGCACCCTCGTGTGGGGCTCCGCCTGGGACGCGGCGCGGGACGGTGAGACCCCGGCCCGCGGCTACGTGGAACTGATCCTGGCCAACATCGCCCAGGAATCGGACTCCTCCGTGATCCTGGTCCAGCTCCGCCAGCTGGCCACGGCCCTGAACTTCTACGTGGCCGCGGAGCACAAGGATGCCACCGCCACCGCGGCCGCCGACCGGCTCTGGGAGCTCGCCTCCCGTGTCCCCGCCGGCTCCGACGCGCAGCTGCAGTTCGTGAAGTCCTTCGCCTTGCTCGCCCGCAGCGCCGGGCAGCTCGACACGGTCGCGGGGCTGTTGGACGGCTCCCGCGAGCTGCCGGGCCTCACCGTGGACCAGGACCTGCGCTGGGAGCTGATCACATCCCTGGTGGTGGGCGGCCGCGCGGGCCGGCCTGAGATCGACGCCGAGCTCGGGCACGACAACACGGCCACCGGCCAGAACGCGGCGGCACTGGCGACGGCGGCGATTCCCACCGCCGACGCCAAGGCCGCAGCCTGGGCGTCGATCGTGGTCAAGGGGGATCTGTCCAACGCGCTGCAGGGCTCGGCCGTCGCCGGCTTCACCCGCGTGCTCGATACCGCGCTGCTGGAGCCGTACGCCGAGAAGTACTTCGAGGCCGTCCCTGGGATCGTCAAGGACCGCACCCACGCGCTGGCCCAGCAGATCGTCGTCGGGCTCTACCCGGCGCAGCTGACCACGCAGGCCACGGTGGACCGGACTGACGCGTTCCTCGCCGCGCTGCCGGAGGACAGCGCGGCGCTGCGGCGGATGATGCTGGAAAACCGCGACGGCGTCGCCCGCGCCCTGCGTGCCCGGGCCGCGGACGTCTAAGCGCCGCTCTCCTGACACGGGACCGACGGCAGGACCCCGGGACCGCAAGGCGGTGCCGGGGTCCTGCTGTCAGGAGCGCCGCTACACTGGCCGCATGAGCCTCGATGAGCACCACTACGCGCTGACCGTGACCTGGACGGGGAACCTCGGCGAGGGCACGTCCTCCTACCGGGGATACTCCCGCGACCACGACGTTGCGATCCCGGGCCTGCCGGTGCTCCAGGGCTCGGCGGACCCGACGTTCCGCGGGGACCCGGCGCGTTACAACCCCGAACAGCTGCTCCTGGCGGCCCTCGCCCAATGCCACATGCTGTCCTTCCTGCACGTGGCCGTGAAGCACGGTGTGGTGGTCACCGGCTACGAGGACCGGGCGGAGGGCCTGATGCGGACCAACCGCGACGGCAGCGGCCAGTTCGAATCGGTCACCCTGAGGCCCGGGGTCAGGACAGCGGCGCCGCTGCCTGCGGAGACACTGGCGGAGCTGCACCGGGAGGCCAACGCCCTCTGCTTCATCGCCCGCAGCGTCAACTTCCCGGTCCGGCACGAGCCCGCCGCAGCCCGCTAGCCGTCGCGGCACCGCGGTGCACCTGGCTTCGCCGTCCCGGCGCTACTGTTGAGAGAGAAACAGTCTGTTGCGCCCGGGGACTGCGGGCGCGCCGAAGGAGCAATACCCCCCGATGTACAGCTTTGTCACCCCCGAACCCCTGGCGCCGCCGAACATGTCCACGATCAACCTGCCCGGTGCGCTGATCAGCATCGGGGTCGGCATCCTTGTTTGGCTGGTCGCCACGTTCGTCATCGCGGGCATCACCAAACGGGTCGCCGCCGGCACCACGTTCTTCAAGAAGCCGCATTTCCGGTGGGTGGCGCCGGCACTGCGGGCCCTGGACCACCAGCGGCGCGAACAGCGGGCCCGGACCATCGGGTCGCTGCTCACCAGCGTGGTCAGCGTCCTCATCGTCGTGATTACCGTGATGTACGTGCTGCAGTACCTCGACGTCAACATCGCTCCGCTGCTGACCAGCGTCGGCATCCTCGGCGTCGCCATCGGCTTCGGCGCCCAGCAGCTGATCCGCGACTTCCTGGCCGGTATCTTCATCACCATCGAGGACCAGTACGGCATCGGCGACGTCATCGAAACCTCGGAAGTCGTCGGGACGGTGGAATCCATGGGGCTGCGCATCACCCGGGTCCGGGCGGACGACGGCACCATCTGGTATCTGCGCAATGGTGAGATCCTGCGCGTGGGGAACCGGTCGCAGGGCAGCTACATCCCGCCCGCCGTCGCCGGCGTAGACGACGGCGGCGTAGACGACGCCGAAACCACACCCCAGCAGAAGGCCGGAGAATAAGATGACGATCCCCCTCGGCGGAGAGCCCCGCCAGCCCAGGCAACTGATGCAGAACGACCCCTTCAGCCGGCCCGGCTACACGGACAACTTCTACGACGCCGTGGGCGGGCACGAGACGTTCGTCCGGCTGATCGACGTGTTTTACGACGGCGTCGCGACGGACCCGTTGCTTCGGCCGATGTACCCGGAGGAGGACCTTGGCCCGGCGAAGCGCCGGTTCCTGATGTTCCTCGAACAGTACTGGGGCGGTCCCACCACCTACGGCGAGGAGCGGGGCCACCCGCGCCTTCGGATGCGGCACCAGCCCTTCCGGGTCACGCCGGAAGCCAAGGAGGCGTGGCTGCACCACATGCGTGCCGCCGTCGATGCCCTGGACCTGCCGCCGCTTCACGAGGGGACGCTCTGGGACTACATGGAGCGGGCCGCGCTCTCGATGGTCAACAGCCCCTCCGACGCCTAACCCTGCGCCGCCGGGTCAGCGCGCCAGCCAGGCTGTCGGGGCCCTGCGGCGGCCAGGGCTGCGCGGGCATTGCCGGCGACGTGCAGCAGGACCGCGACGACGAGGAACGCCGCCAGGACCTCCGCCGTCGTCGTCAGCGCCGCCGGCCAGCCGCCCTCGAGCGTCGGGTCCAGGAAATCGTAGACGTACCAACCGTCGATGCCGCCGCGAACCCAGGAAAAGACGAGGAACGCCGCCGGATACCCGAGCCAGGCAAGCGGCCGCCACCACGGGCCGCGCCCGGTTCTGGTGATCAGCAGCCAGTCGAGGGCCGCGAACAACGGCGCCACGCGGTGGTGCATCAGCTGGGGCCAGTACAGGTCCAGGCTCCACCAGGGCTCACCCGGCGGCGCCACCAGGACGACATAGATGAGCCCGGTCATCACCAGGTACAGCGCCAGCGCCCCGGCCAGGCGGTCCCACCACCGCGGCAGCCTGTCCCGCGGGACCGCGGCGGCTGCCAGCAGCACCACAGCCAGGGCCAGGTTCGACTGGACGGTGAATTCCGAGTAAAGCTGCGCTATGTCCCCGACCGGGCCACGGCACCCCCTCCGGCCGGCGCGGAGATGGAAAGACCCCGGAGGCACTTGGGGGTATGCCTCCGGGGTCTTTCTGCCTCAATAATACCCGGCCGGGTATGAGCCTGCAAGAAGTTTTCCAGCTCGTAGACTGAGGTCATGATCACCATCCGCGAGGAATCGCCGGGAGACAGGACCGCCCTGGCAGCGCTCCGGACCACCTGGTCCGGGGAGCAGGCTCCCGTCCTGGCGGACGGGCCCCGGCGGGACAGCCAGGAATTCGACGACATCTTCGGGGCGTGGCTGGACGCCAACCCGCGCAAGTTCTTCCTCGCCGAGGCGGACGGCGTGCCGGTGGGGATGCTCAACCTGATGATCTTCGAACGGATGCCCAAGCCCGGCAAGGAACCCACCCGCTGGGTGTACCTGGGCAACGTCTACGTGCTTCCCGAATTCCGGAATGCCGGCATCGGGGGGAAACTGGTGGAGGCCGCGATCGGGTTCTCCCGCGACATCCAGGCGGTACGCATCCTGCTGTCGCCCTCGCCGGAATCCCGGACCTTCTATGCGCGGCTTGGGTTTGAGCCGGCGGAGGCGTTGAACGTCCTGACACTGTGAGTGCCGCCGGCGTCCGGCTTCCGGGGGCTTGCACCGTCCCGGCGCAGTACGGCTAGGCTGACGGTCATGGCGATCATTCATCAGGCAGAGCTGCGTCCGACAAAAATGGAACTCCTCAGCCAGTGGCTGCCCGGACGGCAGTGGTTCCCGGAAACGGGGTCCGCTCCGGAGAAGGTCGGCGCCTTCCGCTTCGACGATCCCGACGGCGAGGTCGGGCTCGAGACTATTCTGGTGGGCACCGGCGACGGCGTCTTCCAGGTGCCGCTCAGCTACCGGGGCGCTCCCCTGGCCGGCGCCGACGGATTCCTTCTCGGCACCATGGAGCACTCGGTCCTCGGCACGCGCTGGGT
>DASSXE010000219.1:0-3776 GCA_035704125.1 Arthrobacter sp. | reverse complement strand
GGCGTGGAACCCGCGGACGGATCCGGGACGGGGATCTCGGGCGGCCGCTCCCGAGGCCCGGAAACTGCGGCTGCCGCAGCTGCCGCTGCTGCCGGTGAGACCCAGGGGGCAGGGCATGCCGCAGGCACGCCGTCCGGTCCGCCGATCGTCGTGCACGTCACCGGGGCCGTGGCCCGGCCCGGGGTGCTGGAGCTCCCCGCGGGGAGCCGTCTGCACGAGGCGATCACGGCTGCCGGGGGGAGCGCCCCGGCAGCCGATCTTGACCGGTTGAATCTCGCGGCCGTGCTCGAGGACGGCCAAAAGATCGTGGTCCCGGAGCGGGGAAGCCCGGATGCAGCCTCCGCGACGGACCCGGCCGGCGTCGGCGGGGCGTCGAACGGTGCTGGTGCTTCGGGCGGCGCGGGGTCACCGGCCGGAAAGGTCAACCTCAACACCGCGGGGATTGAGGAGCTGGCCACGCTGCCCCGGGTGGGACCGGTACTGGCCCAGCGGATCGTGGAGTGGCGCAAACAGCACGGCCGGTTCAACAGTGTCGAGGAACTCGACGCCGTGGACGGCGTGGGACCGAAGCTTCTCGAGGCGCTGCTTCCGCTGGTGCGGATCTGAGGTGGGACCCCGGCAGCCCGGCAGGGCCTGGCAGGCGTACCGCGACGCCGCTGCGGAGGCCATGGCAAAGAATACCGGGGCCGGTAACCCTGCGGCGGACACACGGTCCTACAGCCGGCAGATAGGAATTCACCCCGGCGTGCCGGCCCGCCGGGTCAGGGAGGGCTTGGGCGGCTGGGCACTTCAGTCCCGCCAGGCAGGGGCGCCAGGTCGGCCGCGCGCGCACGGTTCAACTGGCGGCGGCAGTACAGTGGGAGCGCGGCGCCGGACCGATCTGCGGCTGGTCCCTGCCACGCTCCTGGTCTGGGGAACCGCGGTGGCCGGTGCGTGGCTGAAACCGGCCGGGATTGCCATTCTGTGCGCGTTCCTGGCAACCGGAACCGTGGTGTTTCTGGTGATCAGGCAGGTTCGTCCGGCGAAGCGGGGTTCGATCCCTGCCCGGGGGCAGCCCGGCGGTCTCCGGAAGCCGGGTCGTTGGATACCCGGCAGACGGGCCGCGGCGCAGTCCGCTGGAAGGAGCATCCGTGCCACCGCGGCTGCGGCGCTTGCCCTGGCTGCAGCGGCAGGCTCGCACGCCGCGGTGGGATCGGCGCAGCGGCACGACGATGCCGTCGTGGCGGCTCTGGCCGACCAGGCCTCGATCCTGGCCGAACTGGACATCGCCGCGGCGCCGCAACGCATCAGCGCCCAGCCAGGCTCAACCGCTTCCGCCCGCTGGTCCGTGGATGCGACCCTGCGTGTCCTGGTCTTCGACGGTCGGCGGGTTGATGCGGGCGTAGCCGTCGTGGTCCTCGGCGGACCGGATTGGGGCCGCCTCCAGCCGGGACAGCGCATCCGCACGACGGGGAAGCTGAAAGCCGCCGGGGCCGGCCGTGCAGAGGCGGGCACGCTCTCCGCGACGACGGCGCCGGTTCCCGTGCCATCGCCGGCCGGCACGGAGTGGGAGCAGCGCCTGGTGCCGGCCCGGCTGCGGGGCGGCTTCACCGCAGCCTCCTCAGGATTGGCCGGTGACGCCCGGGGTCTGCTGCCAGGCATGGTCACCGGCGACACGTCGGCGGTGGACCCGGAACTGGCTGCGGCCATGAAGACCGTTGGCATGACCCACCTGACGGCCGTCAGCGGAGCCAACTGCAGTTTAATCCTGGGCGCGCTCCTGCTGGCCGCGCGGAGCCTGCGGTTTCCCCGTCCCGCTGCGGCCGCGGTGGCACTCGCCGGGCTGGGATTCTTCGTGGTGATGGTTGGCCCGGACGCCAGCGTCCTTCGGGCCGCCTGCATGGGTGCCATCGGCCTGGTGGGCCTGGCCGCGGGCCGGGCGGGGCGCGGCCTGAGCCTGCTGTGCGTCGCGGCGACCATCCTGCTGCTGACAGATCCTGCGCTGGCTACGGATTTCGGATTCCTGCTCTCGGTGCTCGCCACGCTCGGTATCGTCACGGCTGGCCGGCCCATCATGGAGTGGCTCCCCGCCGTCGTGCCCCGGGCCCTGGCCGCCGGCCTCGCCGTGCCGTTATCAGCACAGCTCTATTGCGGTCCGGTGATCGTCCTGCTGCAGCCCCAGTTTTCCAGCTACGCCCTGGCGGCCAACCTGACCGCGGCTGTCCTGGTCCCCCCGGTGACGCTGATCGGGACCGCCGCCGTCCCGCTCGTGCCCGTCCTTCCAACGCTGGCAGCGGTCCCGGTTGCCGCGGCCGGCGCGTTCGCGGCCGCCGTCGGGGCGGTCGCACGGTTCTTCGCCGGGCTTCCGGGCGCGTCCCTGCCATGGCCCGGAGGCGGGTTGGGTGCCGCCACCATGACGCTGCTCTCCGTGATTTCCCTTGCCGCCGTCTGGCTCGTCACCCACCCGTCGGCCGCCCGGCGGCTGGTGCTGGTCCTCCATGCCCGCACGGTTCGCGGAGTGACCCGCGTGCTGGACGCGAACGCGGGCACGCCGGCCGGCGTGGTGCGCGGCGGGCAGCGGGCGCGCGGCTTGGTCGACCGTGCCCGACGTGGGACGCTTGGAGTCTGCAATCAAACCCTCCGGAGGTATCACCAGTGGCTGCTGCCCAGACCCAACGAACCAGGACCACGGCGACGAACACCGCCACCTGGCGCGATGTGACGCCGGCAGCGGTTGTCCTGGTGGGCGGGCCCGAGGACTACCTCGGCTCCCGCGCGATGGACCGTATCCGCCAACAGGTCCGCTCCGCCGCACCCGACGTCGAGATCACCCGGATGAGCGCCGCCGGTTACGAGCCGGGCGCGTTGGCCATGAACGTGAGCCCCTCCCTTTTCGGCGAGCAAAAGCTGATCGAGGTCGAGGGCCTTGAGGCGATGAATGACGCGTTCCTGGCCGATGCCCTGAAATACCTCGCGCAGCCCGAACCTGACGCGGTCCTGGTACTGCGCCACGGCGGGGGAGTGCGCGGCAAGAAGCTTCTCGATGCCATCAAGGCGGGCGGCTGGCCCGTGGTTGACTGCCAGCCGCTGAAAAAGGACGCGGACAAGATCGCTTTCGTGATGACCGAGTTCAAGGCAGCTTCCCGGCGGATCGAACCCGAGGCCGTGCAGGCGCTGGTCAACGCCGTCGGCGCGAATCTGGCCGAGCTCGCCGCCGCCTGCAGCCAACTGATCGCCGACGCGACCACCGCCGTGGATGCAGAGATGGTCGACCGCTACTACGGCGGCAGGGTGGAAGCCTCGGGGTTCAAGGTCGCCGACGCGGCCATGGCCGGAAACGCGCCGCTGGCCCTCTCCACCCTCCGCCACGCCCTGGACACCGGCGCGGACCCGGTGCCGATCGTGGCGGCCCTCGCCGCAAAGCTGCGCTCCCTGGCCAAGGTCGCCGGAGCCCAGGGCTCATCCAACCAGATCGCCAAGCAGCTGGGCATGCAGCCGTGGCTGGTCGAACAGGCGCAGCGCGACGTCCGCCGCTGGACCCCCGAAGGACTGGTCCGGTCCATCAAGGTCACCGCGGAAGCCGATGCCCAGGTCAAAGGTTTGTCGCGGGATCCGGTCTACGCCGTCGATCACGCCGTGACGGTGATCGCGGGATCCGTCCGCCGCTGAAGCCATACGCCGCCGCCCGACGCCGGGGGCGGCCATCCGCGACAGGGTGCCGCCGGCGCTGCGGCACCAGGACGAGCGCCTGCTTTAACTGGCTGTGGCCGGCACCTTGACGGTGCCGGCCACAATCA
>DASSXE010000214.1:0-2856 GCA_035704125.1 Arthrobacter sp. | reverse complement strand
CGGACTGGACCCGCTGATGGAGGAAGCGTTCCGCGGCTGTGTCCGGTCGCTGCGGGACCAGGGGCGCACGGTGCTGCTGAGCAGCCACATCCTGAGCGAGGCCGAGGCGCTCTCGGACCGGGTCAGCATCATCCGCGCCGGGAAGGTGGTGGAGACCGGCCCGCTGGAGCAGCTCCGGCACCTGACCCGCACCGCTGTCACCGCCGACGTCGCCGCCGTCCCGACGGGACTGGAGCTGTTGGCGGGCGTGCATGACGTGGTGGTGGTCAACCACCGGATCAGCGCCCAGGTGGACCCGGCCGGCCTGGGCCCCTTCCTGCAGACGCTGGCCGCCGCGGGCCTCAAGGCGCTCACCAGCCAGCCGCCGACGCTGGAGGACCTCTTCCTGCGGCACTACGGCTCCGGCAACGGGGCCCGCGCCGGTGCCACGGCGGCTGCCGGCACTGGAACCGGCGCCACTGCGGCTGCCGGCTCCGCGGGACCGGACTCCGGCCGTGCCTGAGACCCTGGCGGGCACCGGCGTGCTGATCCGGCTGGGGCTGCGGCGGGACCGCTGGCTGTTGCCGGGGTGGGTGATCGGTTTCGCCGTCGTCGCCTACTCCACGGCGCTGGCCGGCGCCGAACTCTACCCGGACGTGCGCAGCCGCATCGAGGCGGCCGACGCCGTGAACGCCACCGCGTCGATGGTGGCGCTGTTCGGCCGGATCTATGATCCTGCCTCGCTCGGGGCGCTGTCGCTGATTAAGTACACCGCGTTCATGACCGCCATCCTGGCCGTCCTGATGGTGGTCCTGGTTATCCGGCACACGCGCGGCGACGAGGAAAGCGGGCGGCTGGAACTGCTGGGCGGCGGCAGGCTGGGGCGCGATGCTCCGCTGGCCGCGGCGCTCGGCATCGGGCTGGCCGCCAGCCTGGGGGTGGGGCTGTTGTCGGCCGCCGGGCTGGCTGCCGGCGGCCTGCCGGCGGCGGGATCGCTGGCGTTCGGACTGGGCTGGGCCGCCACCGGGATGGCCTTCAGCGCCGTCGCCGGCGTCGCCGCCCAGCTGACGGCCAGCGCCCGGGCAGCCACCGGGCTCAGCGTCGGCGTGATCGCGGTGACGTACGCCCTGCGTGCCGTGGGTGACCTCGCCGAGCCGGGACCGTCCTTCCTGTCCTGGCTCTCACCGATCGGCTGGAACCAGCAGATCAGGGCCTTCGCCGGAGACCGCTGGTGGGTTCTGGTCCTCCCGGTGCTGCTGTGCGCCGTGCTCATCCCCGCGGGGTTTGCGCTGCGCGCCCGCAGGGATCTTGGCGCCGGGCTGCGGAGCGAACGTCCCGGCCCGGCGGTGGGGTCGCTCACAGGGGTCTGGACTTTGGCGGTGCGGCTGCAGTACCGGGTCTGGCTGGCGTGGGCCGTGGCCTTCGTCGTGTTCGGCGTCGTCATCGGATCCCTGGTCAGCAACGTGGCGGAGTTGCTGAGCTCCGCCACAGCCCAGGACATGGTGAAGCTTCTGGGCGGGGCGCCCGCGCTGCGGGACGCGTTCCTGGCCGCCGAGATCAGCATCATGGGCCTGCTCGCCGCAGCCTACGGGGTGACGGCCGCCAACCACCTGCGGAGCGAGGAATCCGCCGGGCACGCCGAGGCGCTGCTGGCGACGGCGTCCACCCGCAGCCGCTGGGCCGGCAGCCACTTCGGCTTCGCGCTGGCCGGTGTCGCTGTGCTGATGGTGCTGGCCGGACTCGCGATCGGCGCCGGGGCGGCACTCACGGTCCAGGACCCCTCCCTGGTGGCCCGGTCCACGGTGGCCGCAGTCGCGCAGATCCCCGCCGCCTGGGTCCTGGCCGGCCTGGCCCTGGCCGCCTTCGGCTGGGTGCCGCGGCTGACGGCCGGCGTCTGGGTGGTGCTGCTGGCCTTCGTGGCGCTGGGCGAGTTCGGGGTGCTGTGGAACGCGCCCGGCTGGCTGATGGACCTCTCCCCGTTCCGGCACTCCCCGCTGCTCACGGTGGGGCCGGAGGCCGTGCCCGGATTGCTGGGCCTCACCGTCGCGGCCGCCGCCCTGGCTGCCCTTGGCTACGCGGGCTGGCGGCGGCGGGACCTTGCCGCCTGACCTGCTGACTTCCGCTTTACCCCGCCCCCCCGATCCAGACCCGCTGTCAGAGCCCGTTATATTCCTCCTCGGTTATATGCTCGCCCCAGGTGGTGGTCTTAGCCGGGTCCTCACCGTTTTGCAGCATGGCGATGTGTTCCATGAAGCAGCCGGGCGCGGCGGCGTGCCAGTGTTCCTCGCCGGGCGGGGTGTAGAGGGTCTGACCGGGGTGGACCTCGATGATGGTGCCGTCGCGGCCGCCAAACCGTGCCACGCCCTGGGTGACACGAAGGTACTGGCCGTGTTCGTGCGAATGCCAGGCGGTGCGGGCCCCCGGGGCGAAGCGCACGGTGGCGACGATCATGGTCTGGCCCGGTTCGTGGGGCAGCGCGATCGGGTCGAGCCAGACGTCGCCGGCGAACTGGGAGGCAGGGTTCTTGGTGGTGGGGCTGACGGGTTCGATGTTCATTGGAAGTTCCTTAGCTGTTGTCGGTGAAGAGCTGCTTGGCGACGCCCATGGCGGCCATGCCCCGGGGCCATCCGGCGTAGAGCGTGACATGGGAAATCGCTTCAATGAGCTTGTCCCGGGTCACGCCGTTCTCGACGGCGCGGCCCAGGTCGAAGCCCAGTTGTTCGGTCATGATGGTCTTTCTTTCGGGGTTAGAGGCGGGCTGGGAATGCGGTGCGCCGGCCGTAGACGGTCAGGGCGAGTGCGGCCAGGCCGGCGGCGATCATCAGGGCTGCCAGCGCCAGCGCGCCGAAGGCCGTCAGCAGGGCGGCCCCGAGGATG
>DASSXE010000136.1:0-4622 GCA_035704125.1 Arthrobacter sp. | reverse complement strand
ACCTCGGTGGCAGCGCCGACCTTGATCACGCCGATGCCGCCGGCCAGCTTGGCCAGGCGTTCCTGCAGCTTTTCCTTGTCCCAGTCCGAATCGGTCCGGGTCAGCTCGGCGCGCAGCTGGGCAACCCGGGCCGCGACGTCCTCGGCCGAACCGGCGCCGTCAACAATGGTGGTGTTGTCCTTGGTGACGGTGATGCGGCGGGCGGTACCGAGGACCTCAAGGCCGACGGTGTCCAGGCTGAGGCCGAGCTCCGGGGAGACGACCTGCGCGCCGGTGAGGGTCGCGATGTCCTGCAGCATGGCCTTGCGGCGGTCACCGAAGCCCGGAGCCTTGACGGCGACGACGTTCAGGGTGCCGCGGATGCGGTTGACGATCAGGGTGGAGAGAGCTTCCCCGTCAACGTCCTCGGCAATGATGAACAGCGGCTTGGAGCTCTGCAGTGCCTTCTCCAGCAGCGGCAGGAATTCCTGGATCGAAGAGATCTTGCCCTGGTTGATCAGGATCAGCGCGTCTTCGAGGACTGCTTCCTGGCGTTCAGCGTCGGTGACGAAGTACGGGGAGAGGTAGCCCTTGTCGAACTGCATGCCCTCGGTGAGGACCAGTTCGGTCTGCGTGGTGGAGGATTCCTCGATGGTGATCACACCATCCTTGCCGACCTTGCCGAAAGCCTCGGCCAGCAGTTCGCCGACCTCGTCGCTCTGCGCGGAGATGGCGGCGACGTTGGCGACCTGGGTGCCTTCGACGGGGCGGGCGTTCTCCAGCAGGCGGGCTGCGACGGCCTCGACCGAGACCTCGATGCCGCGCTTGATCTGTCCGGGCGCGGCGCCCGCGGCAACGTTGCGCAGGCCTTCCTTGACCAGGGCCTGGGCGAGCACGGTGGCGGTGGTGGTGCCGTCGCCGGCGACGTCGTTGGTCTTGGTGGCGACCTCCTTGGCGAGCTGCGCGCCAAGGTTTTCGTACGGGTCGTCCAGCTCGACCTCACGGGCGATGGTGACACCGTCGTTGGTGATCGTGGGGGCGCCCCACTTCTTGTCCAGCACGACGTTGCGGCCGCGGGGGCCGAGCGTCACCTTGACCGTGTTGGCGAGCTTATCGATGCCGGCTTCGAGCGACCGGCGGGCAGCGTCGTTAAACGCGAGCTGCTTTGCCATGGTTTTGTCCTTTCAAGACAGAACCCCGCGCAGCCGTCCCGTTCAATGTGACGGAGCGGCGGCGCGGGGATCCAAGAGAGTTACTTTACGACGATCGCCAGAACGTCGCGGGCGGAGAGTACGAGGTACTCGACACCGCCGGTCTTAACTTCGGTTCCGCCGTACTTGGAGTAGATGACAACATCGCCTTCGGCGACATCGACCGGAACGCGGTTGCCGTTGTCGTCAAAGCGGCCGGGGCCAACTGCAACAACTTCGCCTTCCTGCGGCTTCTCCTGCGCGGAGTCCGGGATGACCAGGCCGGAAGCCGTGGTCTGCTCGGCTTCGAGCGGGCGGACAACAATACGATCCTCAAGAGGCTTAATAGAGACCGACAAGGACCTCTCCTTTTCGTCAGCAAATTCGTGGACTTTAAAGCTGTGGCGCCAAGGCGTGCATACCGTCGTCGCGGTGCCGGCAGCAGCCTGGCAGCTGGTGCTTCAGTGTTAGCACCCGCCTAGGGAGAGTGCTAATGATGACTCTATGTAAGGAGTTAGCACTCGGTCAAGGTGAGTGCCAGAAGTTCATCGCCGGCGAACGTCCGCCGGTGCCGGTCTACTCCCCGGCGAGGTCGTCGTAGTCCCAGTCCTGGCCGTCGTCGTCTTCCTCGACAGGGGCCGGGTTGTTCCGCCCGCGGTAAAGCACGAACCCGCCGGCCAGTGCTGCCAGCGCACCGATCACGAGGAGGACGATACTGCCCGTCCGCGCGGCGGCATAGGTGTCCCGGATGGCCCGCGCCTCGTCCGTGGCGTCGGAGACGTCCTTGCCGTCTACCGAGTAGACCGTCGCATTGAAGGTGTCGAGCAGGAAGATGATCACGAGGAGGGCAACGCAGACGACGGCGACCACGGTGCCCGCGATCAGTGCCGGGCGGGCAAAGCGGGCAAGGCCGCGGCGGGGGTGGTTCTCCCCGACCCGGGGCTCCCCGGTGCCGGCCGTGCCAAAGTCGTCAGTCTGCCTGTCATCCATGCCGTCAAGCCTAGCTGGCGTGCCGGGGGTTATCCGCCTGAACTACGCTGGATGGCATGGCTGAGACTTCGCAGGACCAGATCGCGCCGCTGCTCAATCCGGAGGGCTGGGAATTGCTGGCCTCGCTGGGGCCGTACCGTGAGGAAGAGGCCTTCCAGCTCAACGCAGCGCTCCGGAAGGCGGGGCACTCCCCCGAGCTGGTCTCGGCGGCGCTGACCCAGTCCAGGCTGCGGACCAAGGCGGAGTCCAAATTCGGGGAGTTTGCCCGCCAGATGATCTTTACCCGGGCCGGTTTGGAGCAGGCCACGCGGCTCACGGTCGCGGCACGGCACGCCCAGAGGTTTGCCGAGGCGGGGGTCGACCACGTGGCCGACCTGGGCTGCGGGCTGGGTGCCGATGCGATGGCTCTGGCGTCCCTGGATCTCCGGGTCACCGCCGTGGAACTGGACGAGACCACCGCCGCCTGCGCCACCATGAACCTGATCCCGTTCCGGAACGCCACGGTGGTGCACGCCGACGCGGCATCCGTGCCGCTGGACGGCATCGACGGCGTCTGGCTTGACCCGGCCCGCCGGACCACGTCCAGTTCGGGCACGAAGCGGCTCTGGGATCCGGAGGACTTCTCACCGCCACTGTCCTTCGTGGAGTCCCTCGCCGCCTCGGGCCGCGCTGTGGGGGTGAAGATGGGCCCGGGCATCCCGCACGCCTCGGTGCCCGGGGACTGCGAAGCGCAGTGGATCTCGGTAGGCGGCGACGTCACCGAGGTGGCCCTGTGGTTCAACGCGGTGCGCCGCCCCGGCGTCCGCCGCGCCGCCCTGGTCCTGGGCCCGCAGGGCGCTGCGGAGCTCACCAGCGCCGAGGATTTCGACGCCGGCCCGGTGGCCCCCGTGGGTCCGGTGGCCGGTTACCTCTACGAGCCCGATGGCGCCGTCATCCGTGCCGGCCTGGTGGCCGACGTCGCCCTCCAGCTGGGCGGGCACCTGCTGGACGAACACATCGCCTACATCTGCGCGCCGGAGTTGCGCGACACCCCGTTCGCCCGGGCGTACGAGGTACTGGAGGTCATGCCGTTCAACGTCAAGGCGCTCAAGGCCTGGGTGCTGGCGAACGGAATCGGCGTCCTCGACATCAAGAAGCGCGGCACCGCCGTCACGCCGGAGGAACTCCGTAAGCAACTGCTGCCCGGCGGCAAGAATGCAAAGGCGGCGAAAAAGAAAGCCACCCTGGTCCTGACGCGCATCGGCGAGGACCGGGTGGCGATCTCGGTGCGGCCGGTCCAGGACTGACCTTCGCGGGGGCGCGGGCCGCGCGCCCGCCGTTACTGGGCCCGCATGAACTCCTCGGCCGCCCTGACCTGGCCATCGTCCGGCCGGATCCCGGTGTAGAGCACGAACTGTTCCAGCGCCTGGATGGTGGCGACCTCGGCGCCGGTAATCACCGGCTTGCCGGCCGCCCGGGCGGCTGCGATCAGCGGCGTCTCCGCCGGGAGCGCGACGACGTCGAAGACCAGCTTCGCAGCTTCCACGGCCCACTGCGGGAACGCCAGGGCCGCTGCCTCCGGACCGCCGGCCATGCCGATGGGGGTCACGTTGATGAGCAGGTCGGCCGGTTCCACGCCAGAGCCGGGCGCCGGAATGTCCGCCTGCCAGCCGAACCCGTAGAGATCTGCGAGCGCCCGGCCGGCGGCCTCATTGCGGGCAATGATGGTGACGTTCCGGAAGCCGGCGTCGCGCAGCGCCGCCGCCGTCGCCTTCGCCATTCCCCCGGCGCCCTGCAGCCAGACGGAGTACCCGGCGGGGACCGCGTTGCGTTGCAGCAGTTGCTCAATGGCCGTGTAGTCGGTGTTGTAGGCCGTCAGGGTGCCGCCGTCGTTGACGATGGTGTTAACCGAGTCGATGGCCCGCGCGGACGGGTCCATCACATCCACGAGGGCGATGACGTCCTCCTTGTAGGGCATCGACACCGCGCAACCCCGGATGCCCAGCCCGCGGACCCCGGCGATGGCCTGGGCCAGGTCGGTGGGAGCGAAGGCCTTGTAGATCCAGTTCAGGCCCAGCTGGTCGTACAGGTGGTTGTGGAAACGCGTCCCGTTGTTGCTCGGCCGGGCCGAGAGGGAGATGCAGAGGGTCATGTCTTTATTCAGGATGGGCACTGCACCATTAAACGCCACCACACCCGGGCCCGCACCGTCGTTCTGTGACCCCGTTCTGTGACCCCGTTCAGTGGCAGCCGGTGCCGGGGCCCTGGGCGCCGACGGCGGCAGGCAGCTTCCCGGGAGCGGCGGCCTTGCCGGCCAGCACCTGCAGCAGGGCGTCGAAGGCTTCCTGGCTGCGGCCGTACAAGGCGATCTTCGCCGGTGCGACGGATTCCTCCAGCGGCCACGGCGCGTCGAGCGCCACGACGACGTCGGCCGTGGCCGGCGCGCCGCCGTAGCCGATCAGCGCCACCAAGGGCCCGGTGCCG
>DASSXE010000343.1:0-2925 GCA_035704125.1 Arthrobacter sp. | reverse complement strand
CATGAGTATTGACACCGTCACCCTGGATGCCGGCGCCACCATGGGCCCGCACGGAGTCATCCTGCCCGCCGCCAGCATCGGAACCGGGGCAACCGTGGGACCGGCGTCCCTGGTCATGCGGGGAGAGACCGTTCCCGCCGGGAGTTACTGGATCGGAAACCCTGTCAGCCCCTGGGGCAACCCCCCGGAAACCTCCGGGGAACCCGGGTGAGGCCTCATCAGCGGGAGCCGGTGGACTACGATCATTCGGTGAGCGGACCTTTCAACGATGCCAGCGATGTCCCGGCACCCCGAACGGGCTCATTGCCGGATCCCTACACCCCGGGACACGGCTCGGCCGATTACCGGGTGAGCCGTTACGACCTGCACCTGGACTACCGGGTGGCCACGAACTTCCTCACCGCGCAGGTGACCATCTCCGGCACCGCCGAGGTTCCGCTGACCTCCATCCTGCTGAACCTGTCCGGCCTGCGTGTCCTCAAGGTCCGGGTCGACGGCGGCCGGCCCGCACGGTTCATTCAGCGGGCCGGCCGCCTGGTGGTCAACCTCGCACGGCCCCTGCCGCAGGGACAGGACTTCACCGTGGACATCCGGTATGAGGGGCGTCCCGGACCGCTCCGTGGAAACTGGGATGAGGTCGGCTGGGAAGAACTGACGGACGGGGTGCTCGTCGCGGGCCAGCCCACCGGCGCACCCTCATGGTTTCCCTGCAACGACCATCCCAGCCGCAAGGCCAGCTTCGGCTTCACCGTCACCGTCGATGCGAACTACCGGGTGGTGTGTAACGGCGCCCTGGTGGCCCGGCACGCCAAGGCCAGCCGCGAGACGTGGGTATACGAACAGGCTGAACCGATGGCGACGTATCTCGCCACGGTGCAGATCGGACGCTATGCGATGGTGCCGCTGGCCGGGACGGCGTCCGGAGGCTCCGCCGGCAGCACCGGTGCCGGTTCCCAAGCCGACCCGGGGGCGGCTCCGGTGCCCCAGTTCGTTGCCGCTCCCGTCGCGCTCATGGCCCCGGCCCAGGCGGCGCTCTCGCGGCAGGGCCACATGATGGCGGCGTTCGAGGGATTCTTTGGCCCCTATCCTTTCGGGGCCTACACCGTCGTCGTTCCCGACGACGACCTCGAAATCCCCCTAGAGGCCCAGTCCCTGTCGATCATCGGACCAAACCACCTTGACCAGACCTGGAACTCCCAGCGGCTCATCGCCCACGAACTGGCGCACCAATGGTTCGGAAACTCCGTCACCGCGGAGTCCTGGAAGGACATCTGGCTTCACGAAGGGTTCGCCTGCTACGCCGAGTGGCTGTGGTCCGAGGTGTCGGGTCAGGGAACGGCAGCGTCGCGGGCCCGGGCAGCGCGCCAGGTCCTCGCCGCCCTCCCGCAGGACCTGCCGGTGGGAGACCCGGGCCCTGAGCTCATGTTCGATGACCGGGTGTACAAGCGCGGCGCGCTGGCACTGCACGCCCTCAGGACCTCCCTGGGCGACCAGCACTTCTTCGACCTGCTGAGGGCATGGACCGCCCGGAACCGCTTTGGTTCGGTGTCCACCGCGGACCTCGCCGACCTGGCCGATGAACTCCGCCCTCCCGGCCCCGGGCAGGATGCGGCGACGGTGCTCCGGCCCTGGCTCTACGACGGCGGGCTCCCGCCGGTATGAGCGGCCGCCGCAAGCGGCCCCGGACCTGCGTCAGGCCGGGGACGTAGCCAGCGTGACCACGACGCCGCCGGGTAACCCCAGCACGGCGGCGTCCAGGTCCGCCAGCAGCACGCCCTCCAGCATCCCGTGTGAGGCATCCACCATGGCAGGATCCCTGCGCAGCCCGGAACCGGTCGCCTTGAGGAAGGCCTCTTTACGGGCCCAGAACCGCGTCCGCAGGCGGCCGGCATCCGCAGACCCGGACACGAGGTGGCGCTCCCCTGGCGTGAGAGCCACGGCGTCGAACCCGGGAAAGTCCGTCCGCCCCAGCCGCTCGGCGTCGACGCCCAGCCGGAGCAACCCGCCGCCGGGACGGGCACCGGCCAGGACGGCCCACCCGGCTGCCCGGCTCAGGCTGAGGAGCGGGCCCGCCGACCCGTCCCGCAGCCGGTAACCCGGCCTGCCATGATCCGGATTCCCGGCCCGGCAGCCACCGCACTGATAGTCGGCTTCCAGGGCATCCGGACGGACCCCGGCCAGTTCCGCGGCGAACACGCGCAGCGCGATCCGCCCTGCCAGGAATTCATCGGCGGCCGCTGCGGAAACGAACCGCGCGCCCCGCCGCCGTTCGGCGGGATCCAGGAGACCCAGCTCAGCACTCGACGGAACTCCAAGGGGCACCGCCCGCACGGCGGCACCCGAGCTCACAACCTCACCCACAGCGCCAGTGTACTTCGCGGCGTCCGGCCGTCCATTACAGCCTCCGGGGCTCAGCCGTCCGCGATCGTGCGCCGCAGTTCACGCTTCAGCACCTTGTGGCTCGGGCCCAGGGGAAACTCGCCGGTGAACCGGATGTGGCGGGGGTACTTATGCTTCGCCAGGTGCTCTTGGCTCCAGTCAATAATGTCCTGCGCGCTGGGCGGGCTATCGGCGTGCGCAGGATCCAGGACCACGACGGCACACACTTCCTCGCCGCGCAGCTCATCCGGAATGCCGATGACTGCCACCTGCGAGATCGCGGGGTGGCGCGACAGGACCTCCTCAACCTCCCGCGGGTAGACGTTATAGCCCGAGCGGATGATGACGTCCTTGGTCCGGTCCACGACGTAGATAAATCCGTCGCCGTCCATGGTGCCGAGGTCCCCGGTGCGGAACCATCCGTCCACCATCGCCTCCTGCGTCGCCTCGGGGTTGTTGAGGTAGCCGGCGAAGACGTTGTGGCCGCGGACCAGGATCTCCCCCAGCTCTCCGGTGGGCATGGGTACGACCCGTTCGGGCACCCGA
>DASSXE010000167.1:0-5702 GCA_035704125.1 Arthrobacter sp. | reverse complement strand
CCGGGGTGCAGGCGTACTTCGACGACGTGCGCTGGACCAAGCCCTAGCGGCGGGGAAAGGACACAGAAAAGACACCTTGAGAATGGGACGCAGAATGGGCGGGCGCCGGCTGACACTTTTCGTGTTGCTGGCGTCCGCCCTTGTCGTCGTCGCCGGCTGCTCCTCGCCGGAACCCGCCCCGAAGCCCGATGTCACGGTTGATCTGCTCCGGCAGGATTGGGAGCACACCCCGGGTGTGACGGCCGACGGCAACGTCCTTAAGGTCGCGGCCACCCAACGGACCATCGTCGAACAGAACGGCGGGGGAGGCCAGCCCAACCCGCCACTGAACCTGGCCGGCACACACCTGATGGTCGGCGGGGACTTTACCGTGAGCGCCACCCTGGCCAACGTCACCGCGGACGCATCCTGGACCCTCTACAACCAGCCGCCGGTGATCGCGGACGAATTCCGCGTGGAGCCGGCCGCGGTACGGCTCACCCTGCAGGGCGGCAAGATCGACATCGCCGTTTTCGACGGCACTCAAAAGAAAAACGTGACACAGCCGGCGCCGGTGCACGATGAATCGGTGACGGTGAAAGACTCAACGGCTCCGCTGACGGTGAGCAGGTCCGGCGACACGCTGAAGGTCACCAGCGGCGCAGACACCCTGTCCTCGCTGCCGCTCGCGAAGGTGTTTTCATCCGGCGAAATCTGGCTCGGGTTCTCCAGTGATGCCGGCACCTTTGACGTCACCTCCCTGAAGGCGGCCGCACCCGGCAACGCAGGCCTGAGAACCTCCGGGGCCGTGGTTGCCGACGACCAGTCCTCGGCCGAGGGACTACAGGCGCTGGCAGCAAAAATCCGGCCGGACTTCCGGATCGGTGCGGCCGTAGCGCTTGGCCCGCTGACCGGTGACCAGGACTACGCGCGGCAGTTTGTCGGCAACTTCGGTGCCCTCACTCCGGAAAATGCGATGAAACCCCAGTTCCTTTCCCCGAAGCAAGGCCAATACACCTTCGAGGAGGCCGATGCGATCCTCGCGATCGCCCAGAACAAAGGCATAGCGGTGCACGGCCACACCATCACGTTCTCCGAGGCGCTGCCCCGCTGGATGCAGGACCTGCCCAGCGGTACAGACGCCGAGCGGCGCGCCAGCGCTGCCGCGCTGCTGGACTACGTCACCACCGTCGTGAAGCACTTCAAAGGGCGGCTCGCCTCGCTCGACGTCGTCAACGAGCCGTTCGACGTCGACCAGGGGACCAGCTTCCAGCAGAACATCTGGTACCGGGTCTTGGGGCCTGGTTACCCGGCGGTGGTGTCCCGGGCGGTCTACGCCGCCGATCCGGACGTCCGGCAGTACATCAACGAGAACGGGGCCGACGTGCCGGGCCGCCGCCAGGATGCCCTGCTCAAGCTCGCCCTCGACACCAACGCCCAGGGCGGCCACATCTACGGCGTCGGCCTCCAGGCCCACATCTATGACCTTAAAACCGACGCCATCTCCGCCGGAGACCTCACCAAGACGCTCAACCACTTCGGCGGCGCCGGCCTGCACGTCCGGATTTCGGAAAACGACGTCACGGACGGCCGGGGCACGGGCGCCCAGGCCGAGCAGTACGCCACCGTGCTGTCCACGTGCCTGCGCTCGCAGACCTGCGTTTCCTACACGACGTGGGGAGTGGATGACCGCTACGACTGGCGGATGGAGGATGACGGTACCCTGCAGCAGGGCCACGACTACCTCTTCGATGGAGGCAAGCCGACGCCGGCGTACGACGCCATGAGGCGGGCGCTGGGCGGCTAAGCATCCGGATGCAGATCCTCACGGGTGCCGGCGCTCCGTTTCCCGGCATCGTGCCGGCGGGCTACTTCCAGGAACTGGCGTCCAACTGCACGGCCACCACGTAGACGTGCCGGCCCTGCTCGATCTTCTCGACCTCGTAGACCCTCACCCTGGTCTGCGGCGCGGTGGTTACCGGACGGCCGACGCCGATCCCGTAGCTGAGCACTCCTTCGAAATCGCCGGCGGGTGCGTAGCTGGTCAGCGCCTGGTAGCCGATAGAGGGGGCGGGGCTGCTGCGCACGGTGGTGGCTGTGCCGTCCGCCGTGTGTGCCTGCGCGCCGTGGAACACGACCTTGAGGATCGCACCGGTTCCCGGCATCGGTATCGGCTGACCGCTGCCGTCGGCCAGGAGCTCGGGGACGAAGGAGATGTCGTAGCTGGGAAAGGCTCCGTTGAACCGGAAGCTCAGCTGGTCATACGGCGGATTGTCCGTGGGGTGTTTGCCGGCGCCGATGGTGTCCAGCGTCGGCAGTGGTGCCGCCGGCGGGGGAGCCAGCGGCACGGGGTTGCTGTGGGTGCTGTGGAACGGGGTGCCGGGTCCGGGCCAGGCCCAGCCGTGGGTGACGGCGGAGGAAATGACGTGGTCATCGTTCTGCGGCGTGGCCGTCTCGTCCGAGTCAGGCGGGGGCGTGGACGACGGCGTCGAACCGGAAGGTGAAGCCGGTGACGAAGCCGGTGCCGTGGACGAGGGCGGCGGCGTGGAAGCGGAGGAGGCCGGCCCCGTGCCGGAGCCGGAGCCGCCCGGTGACGGTTGCGGAGCGGGGGTGCATCCGCTCGCCGCGAGCAGGAATACTGAGAGCCCCACGCCGCCGGCCCGTGCGATGAACCGGTGGCTTCCGTACGCCCTCATGGTGAGCTCCCCTCCACGGTTTCAGGGTAGCCACGCGGGTCCGCTGCCCGAAGGGCCGAAAGTCACCCACATTCCTGCGAGCCTGGGCTAGAGTCGTTCCTACACTGCAGGAATGCAGGCCGGCCGACGCAGCCCGGGACCTCCGGGCGGGCTTGTCCTGCCCAGACCCGTAAGGGGTTCGTACATGCGATACGTAGTTGGCTACACCCCCAACGACCGCGGCGCCGACGCCGTCGCCCTCGCCTCCGCGATGGCCCGGGCGCAGGGCGCCCACTTGGACCTCGTCCACGTGGTGGACCGAAGCGCCCCCTATGTGGCGCTCAACCCGCAGGGGAACCGCGTCAGCGTGGCCGAGCAGGCCGTCCTTTCCGCCGAACGCCAGGGGCTGGCCCTGGTCCCGGAGGGCCTGCAGGCCAGATTCCATGTCCGCCAGGCGGAATCCTTCGCCGCCGGCTTGATCGACGCCGCGAAGGAGTACCGGGCCGGGCTGATCGTGGTGGGTGCCGCGGGCAACGGCCTGTTCAAGCGGTTCAGCATCGGCAGCGTGGCCAACGCGCTGCTGCACGCCTCTCCGGTCCCGGTCGCCCTGGCGCCCCGGGGGTACCGGCGCACGGACCCGGTCAGCCGCTTGACCCTGGCCGTCGGCCAGCGCACCGGAGCGGAGGCGGCGATCGACGTCGCGATCGAATCGGCGGAACGCCGCGGCGTGCCGCTGCGGCTGGTCTCGCTGGTTGAACTGGACGCCGAGGGCGACGGCGGCGAGAACGTCAATGCGGCGCATGTCCACGCCAACACCGTCTTGAAGGCGGCGGCCGAGCGGCTGCCCGAGGGACATCACGTCAGCGTCGAGGTCGCCCACGGCCGGAGCATCGAGGAAGCGATCGACGATCTCGACTGGGACGACGCCGAGATCCTGATTGTCGGTTCCTCCAGGCTGGCCGAGAAGAACAAGCTCTTCCTGGGAAGCACCGCGAACAAGGTCCTGCGCGCCCTGCCGGTGCCGATGGTCGTGGTCCCGCGGGACTACGTCCGGATCGACAGCAGCCCGGAGGACTAAGCGGCGGCGCGGGCGAGTTTCCGGGTCACCGCGTTCTTCCGGGTGGTCCGGAGCATGTCCGCCGTCAGCAGCAGCAGGGCCAGCCAGACGACGCCGAAGCCCGCCCAGCGCTCCGGGGTCATGGCTTCCTTGAACACCACCAGAGCCACGATGAACTGCAGCACCGGGGCGAAGTACTGCAGCAGCCCGATGGTGGTCATCGGCAGCCGCCGGGCGGAGGCGCCGAAGAACAGCAGGGGCACGGCGGTGATCACACCGGACGCGGCCAGCAGCCAGAAGTGCCCGGTGCCGTTGGTGGTCAGGGTCGCCGCGCCGGTGACCGCCAGCACGATCATGGCCACCGCGGCGATGGGCGCCAGCACGAAGGTTTCCACGCTCAGGCTGGTCAGCGCGTCCGCGCGCGGGCCGACCCGTTTCTTGACGAAGCCGTAAAGGCCGAAACTGAACGCAAGCGTCAGGGCAATCCAGGGCAGCTTGCCGTAGGAGTAGGTCAGGACGCCGACGGCGACGAAGCCGACCACCACGGCCGCCCACTGCAGCGGCCGCAGTTTCTCCTTCAGGACGAAGACGCCCAGCAGCACCGACACGAGCGGGTTGATGAAGTAACCGAGGGAGGTTTCTACGGCCTGGCCGGTGGTCACGCCGTAGGTGTAGGTCAGCCAGTTGATGGCGATCAGTCCGGCCGCGAGGGCCAGCGGGCCGATTACCGTGCGGTTCCGGAAGGCCGAACCGATCACGCGCCAGGAACGGGTGACCGTGATCAGAAGGGCGCAGAAAATCAAGGACCACACCACGCGGTTGGCCACGATCTCGACGGCGGTGGCAGGGGCCAGGACGAAGAAGTAGAGCGGGAGCAGCCCCCACAAGCCGTACGCGCCGATGCCGAAGAGGATTCCCGCCGTCGTGTCCTTATCCACCGCCTTCAGGCCGGCGCCGGGGGCTCCCGCGGCGCCCGGGGCTGCCGCACCTCCGGCCGTGGAGGAAGGTCCAGGGGAGGTCAAGGCTGCGGGCACGGAGGATCCGTCGGAGATAGGCACAAGACTCATAACACCACCTCCGGGGCCGCTATTCCTGCGGCAGGGCCGGTCCTTGCGCCGCAAATCGTGCGACGTCCATCACGTGGGGCCTTGCGTCCCGGGCCGGTCCGGTGCGCCGGCCTTTAGAATGGGAGACTGCGCGCCGCATCATGCCGGCGCACCCGCCATGACTCAGAAGGGTTCCCGGTGTCCACTTCGGCCGAAACTCCGTCCCATCGTCCCCTCCGCGTTGCGATCGTCGGCGCCGGACCGGCCGGCGTCTACGCCGCGGACATCCTGACCAAGTCCAACCAGGTCAAGGACGGCGACTTTGAGGTCAGCATCGACCTCTTCGAGGCGTACCCCGCACCGTACGGGCTGATCCGCTACGGTGTGGCCCCGGACCACCCCCGCATTAAGGGCATCGTCAACGCCCTGCACAAGGTCCTGGACCGCGGCGACATCCGGTTCCTCGGCAACGTCACCTACGGCCGGGATCTGACCCTGCATGACTTCCGGGCCTTTTACGACGCCGTCATCTTCGCGACCGGCGCCATCAAGGACGCGGACCTGAACATCCCCGGCGTCGACCTGGATGGCTCCTTCGGCGGCGCCGACTTCGTCTCCTGGTACGACGGGCACCCGGATGTGCCGCGCGACTGGCCGCTGGAAGCCAAGGAGATCGCCGTGATCGGCAACGGCAACGTCGCCCTGGACGTGGCCCGGATGCTCTCCAAGCACGCCGATGAATTGCTTGTCACCGAGATTCCGGACAACGTTTACGCCGGCCTGAAGGCCTCCCCGGTCACGGACGTGCACGTCTTCGGTCGCCGCGGGCCGGCCCAGGTGAAGTTCACCCCGCTGGAGCTGCGCGAGCTCTCGCACTCCAAGGACGTCGACATCGTCCTGTATCCCGAGGATTTCGAATTCGACGAGGCTTCGGACGAGGCCATC
>DASSXE010000405.1:0-4707 GCA_035704125.1 Arthrobacter sp. | reverse complement strand
TCCACTTCACTCAGGTAGCCCAGGGATACTCGGGCACTGTGCGAGACTTCGCGGAGGGTACGGCCTTGGCGCTGGCGGACGTCGCGCAGGACATCGCCAATTTCGTGACGAAGTACAACCATCTTGCGCTCCTTCTGTTCGCTCTTAGCCTGATCGGCGAGGCCCACATCCTTCCAGCGGACAACGCCGTTAACGGATACGGGCTGCTTTACCATCTGTATCGCCTTGCTCCCTCGTAGGTCGGTTCGCCGGTAACTGCGAACGTCTCGGTGACTTCATCCTAAACGCCGCCCATCTTTGCGGGCGACACAATGTAACAACTATTCGAAATCGAGATTTGTTCCCGGCTACTTTACGCGCCGGTAGCCCCGCCGACGGCGTCCAGCAGCCGCTCCAGCGCGGCGCCGCAGGACAGTGCCCGGATCTCCTGCCGCGAACCCTCGAAGCTGTACGCGAACGACGTCGCGCCTTCCACCGTGGCAATGCCGACGAAGACCGTCCCGACGGCCTTGCCGTCGTGCGGTTCGGGCCCGGCCACGCCGGTGGTGGACACCCCGATGTCCGCCCCGCAGGCGGTCCGGGCACCGGCGGCCATGGCGGCAGCCACCTGCCCGTCCACGGACCCGGCCGCGGCCAGGACGGCACGGGAAACGCCCAGGACGTCGGCCTTCACCGAATTGGCGTAGGCGACCACGCCGCCCTGGAGCATGCCGGAGGCTCCGGGGATGTCGGCGAGGACCGCCGCGACCATGCCGGCGGTGAGGGATTCCGCGGTGGCGACCGTCAGGTGCCGTTCGATCGCGCCGGCCACCGCCGCTCCGGCGAGGCGGTGCAGGTTGGGGTGGAGACCGGCCGGCTGGCCGTGCTGCGGGACGCTCACGGGGTACCCTCCTGGATCTGTTCCTTGCGGGCCTTGATGCCGCGGGCCCGCAGCTTCATGGCCTCCACGACGTACTCGGCGCCGGTCCACACCGTGATCGCGAGGGCGGCGAGCATGACGATGAACGCCAGGACGCCCAGCCACGGGGCGATGGCGGCCAGCGGCATAACGTAGAGGAAGATCGCGGCGGTCTGGACCACGGTCTTGAGCTTTCCGCCGCGGGACGCAGGGATCACGCCGTAACGGATGACGAAGAAGCGCAGGGCGGTGATGCCCCACTCGCGGACCAGGATCAGCACGGTCACCCACCAGGGCAGCTCGCCCAGCAGGGACAGCATCACCAGGGCGGAACCGATCAGCAGCTTGTCGGCGATCGGGTCAGCGATCTTGCCGAAGTCGGTGACCAGGCCGCGGCTGCGGGCGATGTCACCGTCGAGCTTGTCCGTGTAGATCGCGACGGCGAAGACGACGACGGCGGCCCAGCGCCACGGGCCGTTGCCGGCCTGCAGGCCGGGGGCATCGGCGATGAGGCACCAGACGAAGAAGGGCACCAGCGCGATCCGCAGCATCGTCAGGATGTTGGGCAGGTTCCAGATCCGCGGGGCGGACCCGGCGTTGGTTTCGGCGCTAGTCACCTACCTAGGCTACCGTCTGCGCCGGCTACCGGCCGGTGAGCGACCAGGCGTCCTCGGATCCTTCGTCGTCCCCGCCGCCGTCGGCGCCGTCGTAATACTCGACGTTCTGGCTCCGGTTGTCCAGATCGGCGGCCACCAGGTCCTCGGCGTAGCCGCCCTGGGCGATGTTCGAGTTCGCGTTGTCGCTGAGCGCGGCGGTCTGCGAGTCGGCGGCGACCGGGCCCTCCTGGCCCTTCATCGCGGCAAGGACGGCGGCGAGGTCGTCCGGCTTGACCAGGACATCGCGGGCCTTGGAGCCCTCGGAGGGGCCAACCACTCCCCTTGACTCGAGCAGGTCCATCAGGCGGCCAGCCTTGGCGAAACCGACGCGCAGCTTGCGCTGCAGCATCGAGGTGGAGCCGAACTGGGTGGTCACGACGAGCTCGGTGGCCTGCAGCAGCACCTCGAGGTCGTCCCCGATGTCGTCGTCGATCTGCTTCTTCGGCGCCTCGGCGGCAACGTCGTCACGGTAGACGGCCTTGAGCTGGCCCTTGACGTGCTCAACCACCTTGTGGATTTCGGACTCGGTGACCCAGGCGCCCTGGACACGCATGGCCTTCGAGGCGCCCATCGGCAGGAAGAGCGCGTCACCCTGGCCGATCAGCTTCTCCGCGCCCGGCTGGTCGAGGACCACGCGGGAGTCGGTGACCGAGGAGGTCGCGAACGCCATCCGGGACGGGACGTTGGCCTTGATCAGGCCGGTCACCACGTCCACCGAGGGGCGCTGGGTGGCGAGCACCAGGTGGATGCCGGCGGCGCGGGCCAGCTGGGTGATCCGGACAATCGAGTCTTCAACGTCCCGCGGGGCCACCATCATCAGGTCGGCGAGCTCGTCCACGATCACCAGAAGGTACGGATACGGCCGGATGACGCGCTTGGAATCGACCGGCGGCTGGACCTTCCCGGCGCGGACGGCCTTGTTGAAGTCGTCGATGTGCTTGAAGCCGTAATTGGCCAGGTCGTCGTAGCGGGCGTCCATTTCCCGGACCACCCACTGCAGTGCCTCGGCGGCCTTCTTGGGGTTGGTGATGATCGGGGTGATCAGGTGCGGGACGCCCTCGTAGGCGGTCAGTTCCACCCGCTTGGGGTCCACCATCACCATCCGGACCTCGTCGGGGGTGGCGCGCATCAGGATCGAGGTGATCATCGAGTTCACGAACGAGGACTTACCGGCGCCGGTGGCACCGGCGACCAGCAGGTGCGGCATCTTGGCGAGGTTGGCCACGACGTAGCCGCCCTCGACGTCCTTGCCGACGCCCATCACCATCGGGTGGTCGGTGCGGCGGGCGTTCTGGCTGCGCAGCACATCGCCCAGGGACACCGTCTCGCGGTCCGTGTTGGGGATCTCGATGCCGATCGCGGACTTGCCGGGAATGGGACTGAGGATCCGCACGTCAGAGCTGGCGACGGCGTAGGAGATGTTCTTGGACAGGGCGGTGACGCGCTCCACCTTGGTGCCGGGGTTGAGTTCGATCTCGTACCGGGTGACCGTCGGGCCGCGGCTGAAGCCGGTGACCTGGGCGTCGACGTTGAACTGGGTCAGCGTTTCGGTCAGCGAGGCGACGATCGCGTCGTTGGCCTCGGTGCGTTCCTTGGGGATGGACCCGGGGGTGAGCACGTCCGACGCCGGCAGGGTGTAGGTGACGTCGCCGGCCAGCGAGAGCTGTTCGGTGCGCTGCGGGATGGGCGTGGGCAGCGGCGCCGGGGCGACCGGGTTAGAGGGGACCTTCGGGCCGGCCGAAGCGGCGCCGGGGTTCAGGGACCCGGCGGCGATCATGCCGGGGGTGACCAGCGGGATGGCCTCCGTGGCGTTCTCCGCATCGGTGCCGCCGAGGCCCTGGGCGGCCTTGATCTTGCCGACCGCGATCTCGGCCTGGGTGGGACGCCGCACGCCGGGCGCCACGGCCGGTCCCTTGCCGCCCTTGGCACCCCTGCCGCCGGCGGGGTTGCCATTGCCGTTGCCATTGCCATCCGGGTCGTCGTCGACGACGGCGTGTTCGAACGCTTCGTCACCGACGTAGCCTTCGAGCCGGGCGTCGGCGTCGTCGTCGTCCCGGCCGAAGAGGCGCCTGCGCTTCTTCTTCGGGGCGGGGGCATCGTTCTCGTACAGGTAGCTGCGGTCGTGGCCGTCCTCGTCCCCGGGTCCGTCCTGCAGGTCGACGCCCATCAGGTGCTCGTAGGCTCCGCGGAGCCGGGACGGGATGGCGCTGAACGGCGTCGCGGTGACGATCAGCAGGGAGGTGAAGGCGAGCAGGCTGTAGAGCGCCACCGGCACCGCGGGGTGGATGGTGGCCAGCGGAGCGGCCGCCAGGTAGCCGAGCATGCCGCCGGCGCGGCGGAGCCCGTCAAAGCCGTCGGCCACGGTGGGCTGGCCGCCGATGATGTGTGCCAGGCCGCAGCCGGCGAAGGTCATGATCAGGAAGCCGATCCCCACGCGGTTGTTACCGCGGCCGTCCACCGGCTGGCGGAAGAGCCGGAAAGCGCAGACGAACAGCATCAGCGGCAGCAGCAGTGACATCCAGCCGAAGGTGCCGTTGACGATGCCGTAGACCAGGTCCGGGAACCAGCCCTGGAAGCCCCACCAGGCGAAGGTGGCGACGAAGACGCCGAGGACGAGGTTGAACAGGGCGGCGCCGTCGCGGCGGTCCTCAGGGTCGAGGTCGCTGACGTCGGAGCCGATCCGGCGGATGCCGGCGCCCATGACGTGGCCGACGCCCAGCCAGGCGCCCGCGACCACGCGCACCAGCCAGGGCTGGTGCGGTTCGACGGCGGCCAGCTGCCGGGTGCGGGCGGTGCCTTGGGTGCGGGACTTGGACGCGGCTGCGCCGGAGCCTTTCGCCGCAGATGTGCCTGATTTGCCCCGCGGGCTGCCGCTTGAGTTGCCTCTAGGCGCGGAAGAAGTTCGTGTCGCCATACCTGCCACGGTACCCGAGGACCGGCCCCTTCCCGCGGATTTCCGGGGCGGACGGGATCATGTTGGCTGGCCCCGGCCGCCCCGGAAACGCCAAACGGCTCCCCCTGCCGGCCGCCGCAGGGCGGGACCGGCGGGCGGAGCCGTCGTGGTGGTGCGTTCTTCCGTGCCCGTTGAGGGGCCCGGATGGGGGCCTACGCTTCCAGGACCACCGGGATGATCATGGGCTTGCGGCGCAGCTT
>DASSXE010000375.1:0-6102 GCA_035704125.1 Arthrobacter sp. | reverse complement strand
CGGAGCGCTGATCGGCACGGTTGCCTACCTCTCCCCCGAACTGGTGATGGGCCGGCAGGCCGACGCCCGCAGCGACATCTACTCCCTGGGGATCATGCTGTACGAGATGATCACCGGACGCCAGCCGTTCGACGGCGAGGTTCCCATCCAGGTTGCCTACCAGCACGTGAACTCGAGCGTGGGCGCACCCTCGGCCCTGGTCCCCGGGCTGGCCGGTGAGATCGACGAGCTGGTGCAGTGGTGCACGGCCAACGACCCGGACAAGCGTCCCGTGGACGGCAACGCGCTGCTCGCCGAACTGCGGCACATCCGGACCAACCTCAGCGACGCCGAACTGGACCTGCACCCGCCGGCGGCCAGGAGCGGCACCCCCACTAGCGGGACCGCGGCAGCTGCGGCCGGTTTCGGTGCCGGTGCCGCAGGTGCCGGCGCCGGTGACCACACCGAGCTTCTTGGCAACCTGCCCCGGCCCACCGAGGTTATCGGCCGCGTCAACAACCCCACCACAGTCCTCGCCGCGTCCCCCCGGACCCCGGCCCCGTCCCCGCGCCCGCCGGCCGGCGCCCCGGGCGGGTTCGGCCCGCTGGCCGCTCCCGACGAACCGGACTTCGGCGCCGGGCCCTGGCAGGATGCCGCGGACGGCGATGCGCCACGGCAGCCGGCCAGCAAGCGGGCGCAGCGCAAATTCGACCGGGACGAGGAAAAGGCGCGGCAGCGGGCCGCGGCCACGCCCAGCCGGACCCTGCGCCCGGGAAGCCCCCGGCGGCGCGGCCTGGTCTGGATCGTGGTGCTGGTGCTGGTGGCAGTGCTCGCCGCGGGTGCCGGCTGGTTCTTCGGGATGGGACCGGGATCGCCGGGGACCATTCCGCAGCTGGGCAACAAGACCGTTGCCGAGGCCCAGCAGCTGCTCCGCACGGCCGGGTTTTCCTCGACCACCCGGGATGTGTTCGACGACAACGTCCCGCCCGGGCTCGTGGTGGGGTCCGAGCCGCCGGCCGGCAAGGTCATCCGCAAGTTCGAACAGATATCCCTCGCCGTGTCCCGGGGGCCCGAGCTGTTTCCGTTGCCGGAGCTGACCGGCAAGTCGCTCGACGACGCCAAGTCGGCCCTCAACGGGGCGGGCATGGCCCTGGGCCCCGTCACCCAGACCTACGACGAGTCGGCGGCCGCCGGGAACGTGCTGGCACAGAGTCCGGCCAAGGGCACCCCCTCCCGGCACGGAACGCCGGTGGGCCTGACGGTGTCCAAGGGACCGCAGCCCATCCCGGTGCCCGATGTCCGGGGCAAGGACCAGGACGCCGCGGCGAAGGCCCTGCAGGCCGCCGGCCTGCAGCCGGTGATCGCCCCCGACCCGGTCTTCGACCGCACGGTGCCCAAGGGCGCCGTCGTCGGCCAGGACCCCGCCGGCGGCACCCTGGCCCGGGGCGCGTCGGTGACCCTGACCATTTCCAAGGGCCCCCGGCTCGTGGAGGTGCCGAGCTTCGTCGGCAAGCAGGCCAAGGAAGCCCGGGACGCCCTGGAGAAGCTGGGATTCAAGGTCCAGGTGGAGAACATCCTGGGCGGATTCTTCGGAACCGTACGGGCCCAGGACCCGGTGAACAAGAGCGTCCCGGAAGGATCGACCGTCACCCTGACCGTGGTGTAGGCCAGGGCGGCGGCCGTCCGCGGCTACCGTTTGGCCAGGGATCCCGCCACGAGGAATGCCATCTCCAGGGACTGCATGTGGTTCAGCCGCGGGTCGCAGACCGACTCGTAGCGGTCCAGGAACGCGTCCTGGTCGATCGGGTCGGCGCCGCCAAGGCATTCGGCCACGTCGTCGCCGGTCATCTCCACGTGCAGGCCGCCGGGGACCGTGCCCAGTCCGTGGTGCACCTCGAAGAAGCCGCGGACCTCGTCGATGACGTCGTCGAAGTTGCGGGTCTTGTAGCCGTTGGGTGAGGTCACGGTGTTGCCGTGCATCGGGTCGGTGACCCAGAGGACCTGGGCGCCGGAGGCGGTGACCCGTTCGACGATCGGCGGCAGCTTCTCCCGGATGTTGCCGGCGCCCATGCGGGTGATGAAGGTCAGGCGGCCGGGTTCGCGGTTGGGGTCCAGCTTCTCGATCAGGCGCAGCGCGTCGTCGCCCGTGGTGGACGGACCCAGCTTCACGCCGATGGGGTTGCGCACCCGGGAAAGGAAATCGACGTGGGCGTGGTCCAGCTCCCGGGTGCGCTCCCCGATCCAGAGGAAGTGCGCCGAGGTGTCGTAGGGCAGGCCGGTGCGTGAGTCGATGCGGGTCAGGGCGCGTTCGTAGTCCAGCAGCAGGGCCTCATGGCTGGCGTAGAATTCCACCCGCTTGAGCGCCTCGAAGTCGGCGCCGCAGGAGGACATGAACTTGATCGCCCGGTCGATGTCGCGGGCGAGGGATTCGTAGCGGGCGTGCGCCGGGTTCTCGGTGAAGCCCTTGTTCCACTGGTGCACCAGGCGCAGGTCCGCGAAGCCGCCCTGGGTGAAGGCCCGGATCAGGTTCAGGGTCGACGCCGAGGTGTGGTACGCCTTGAGCATCCGGCCGGCGTCGTGGGCTCGGGATTCCGGGGTGAAGTCGTAGCCGTTGACGATGTCGCCGCGGTAGGCCGGCAGCGTGACGCCGTCGCGCGTTTCGTCGTTCGAGGAGCGCGGCTTGGCGAACTGGCCCGCCATCCGGCCCATCTTGATCACCGGCATGGCCGCGCCGTAGGTGAGGACCACGGCCATCTGCAGGATGGTCTTGACCCGGGCGCTGATCTTGTCCGCGGTGGCCGCCTCAAAGGTCTCGGCGCAGTCCCCGCCCTGGAGCAGGAACGCCTTGCCCTGGGCTGCCGCGGCGAGGCGCTCCCGGAGGATGTCCACCTCGCCGGCGAAGACCAGCGGCGGAAGCGAGGAGAGCTCCTTCACCGACGCCTCGAAGACCGCGGTGTCAGACCAGCTCGGCTGCTGGGAGGCCGGCAGTGCCCGCCAGTTGTCCAGCCCGGGATAGTTGGCCGCGCCGCTCTGGGACGTGCCGGCGAAGCCGCCGGCGGCAATCGCGGAGGCGGCCGGGGTGGAACCCGCCGGTGCGGAGGTGGTCAGGGGGGACGTGGAGGATGCAGATAGCTCAGTCACCCTCCTAGGATAGTTGGCCGCGCGGCGTTCTTCGGCGCCGGGCCGTCATTGACCGGGGGTGCCCCGTCACACTGTTCCGGGCGTCTCCGTGCTGTTCCCGGAGCCGGGTCCGGGCGCCTCGGTGGCCTTGCCGGCGAGCCGGAGTTTGACGACGGCGGCGTATTCATCGACGTACTCCTGGCCGGAGAGCCGCATCAGTTCGTACATGATCTCGTCGGTCACCGACCGCTGGATCAGCCGGTCATCCTCCATCCCGTAGTAGCGGCTGAAGTCCATCGGCTCGCCGAAGATCATGCCGATCCGGCGGATGTTCGGCATCCGCTTGCCGATAGGCTGGACCTTGTCCGTGCCGATCATCGCGACCGGAATCACCGGCACCCGCGCCTGCAGGGCGAGCCGGGCCACGCCCACCTTGCCGCGGTACAGGCGGGAGTCGGGGCTGCGGGTGCCCTCCGGATAGATGCCCAGCAGGGAGCCGTTCTTCAGGACGTCCATGCCGGCGTTGAGCGAAAGTACCGAGGCCGCTCCCCCGGAGCGGTCCATCGGCAGCTGGTTGGTGAGCCGGAAGAACGCCGCCGTGAGCTTGCCCTTGATGCCCTTGCCGGTGAAGTACTCGGACTTGGCCAGGAACACCACCGGACGCGGCACCATCAGCGGCATGAAGATGGAGTCCGAAAAGGAAAGGTGGTTGGATGCCAGGATCGCGGCGCCGTCGGCCGGCACGTGGTCCAGTCCCTTCACCCAGGGCCGGAACAGCGTCTTGAGGACCGGCCCGAGGACGAACGTCTTCATGAACCAATAAAACACGTGGTGGACCTCTCCGGCAGGCGTCTGGCCGGCCCTCCGTCGGGCCCGGCCAGGACTTCAATGACACCCTACTCTAGTGAGTTTTATCCCGAACAGTGACACGATGGGCTCATGAGCGAAAGCAGCATTCCCACCCGGCCTGCCGCTTTCAGCTACCCCGGCCACGGCGCCAACGCGGACGTCGGCGTGGCCGTCTGCCACGGCTTCACGGGCAGCCCGCTCAGCGTGCTTCCCTGGGCCGACTATCTGGCGTCCCGGGGCTACGCCGTGACCGTTCCGCTGCTGCCCGGACACGGCACCGACTGGCGCGACCTTGCCCGGCACGGCTGGCAGGACTGGTACGGCGCGTTCGAGGACGCCTACCTCCGGCTCGCGGACAACACCCGGGACTGCTTCGTGGCCGGTCTGTCGATGGGCGGAACGATCGCGCTGCGCACGGCAGCCCGGCACCAGGTGGCCGGCGTTGCCGTCGTCAACCCCGGGCTGAGCTTCTACGACCGGCGGGTGAGGTACATCGGCGTACTGAAGTACCTGCAGCGCACCACCGTCCCGCTCCAGGAAACGGAGTCGACGGCGGCCGCCACCGACGACGGCGACTATTCGCTTACACCGCTGCGCGCCGTGCACCAGCTGCGCAAACTCTTTTCCGCCACGCTGCGCGAGCTGCCCGCCGTCAAGGCACCCGCACTGGTCTTCAAGTCCGAGACCGATGCCGTGGTGCCGCCGTCGTCGCTGGCTCTGCTCCAAGGGCGCCTGGGTTCACCGGATCTGGCCGTGGTGCGGCTGCCGGACAGCGGCCACGTGGCCACCCTCGACGTCGACGCGCCCCGGATATTCGCGCAGTCCGAACGCTTTTTCCGCGATCATGCCACCCGTTCCGGCGCCGCGGGCGTCGGTCCGGAGATGGCCGCCCAGCCAGGAAGACCGGAGCAGCAATGAACCCAGCCCCTGACCACTCCCCCTTCAGCCGCCCCTTCACCGGGACCGGGCCCAGCACCGGAGTGGTGGTCTCCCATGGTTTCACCGGCAGCCCGCACGGGGTCCGGGCCTGGGCCGAATCGCTGGCCGCGGCCGGCTATGCGGTCCGGATGCCGCTGCTGGCCGGACACGGTACCAGCTGGCAGGAGCTGGCGCGCACGCGCTGGCAGGACTGGCACTCCGGACTCGACGCCGCCTACCTGGAGCTGGCCGGTGAGTGCGAACACGTGGTGGTGGCCGGCCTGTCGATGGGCGGGGCCCTGGCGCTCCGGCTGGCCGCCACCCGCCCGGTGGCCGGCGCGGTGCTGGTCAATCCCGGCCTGGTCATCGACGACCCCCGGGCTCCGCTGGCCGGCATCCTGCGGTTTGTCCTCAAGAGCACGCCCGCGATCGCCAACGACATCATCAAGGCGGGCGTGGACGAGGGCGCCTATCCCCGGACCCCGGTGGCCGCCGCCTACGAGCTGAACAAGATGTTCAAGGACACCGTGCGGCTGCTCCCCCAAATCACCGCCCCCGTCCGGGTGTACCGGTCCACGGTGGACCATGTCGTCTCCGAGGCGAGCATGGCGGCCCTGCGCCGCGGCCTGGTCAACGCCCCGCTGGAGGTCGTCGCGCTGGAGAACAGCTACCACGTGGCTACGATGGACAACGACGCCCCGCAGATCTTCAGCGGCACGGCCGAATTCATCCGCTCGATCGTGGCAGCGCACGAACCGGGCGCCAGCAGCACCAGCCAAGGAAGAAACGGCAGATGACTAAATCCGATCCCGGCACTCCGGACCCGGACCCGGGCGCGAACCAGGACGACGCCGTCTGGCTGGACCTGGTGGCCCGGCTGGAGGAGACCGATTCGGGCCTCGCTCCGGAACCCGCACCCAGCACCGCTGCCCCGCAGCCGCCGGCCGCCCGGACCTTCCGCGACTTCGATCCGCTGGGCCTTGCCGCACCCGGCCCGGCGCCGGCGGGACCGGCCGGGCCGCAGGGAGCCGCCGACGGCCCGCGGGATTACGAGGCCGGGGACGACGAGGGCGCGTTCGTTCCCGAGGAGCCGCCGCGGCTCTCCGAGGCTGACCCGCTGACAGTGCTGGCGTGGCTGGGCGCCGTGGGCGGCCCGATCGCCCTGATGCTCTCGGTCATGTTCTGGCGCTCCGCCCCGCTGCTGGCCATCGTCGGCATGGTGGCCGCCTTCGCGGT